>NZ_JABKBZ010000096.1:0-15524 GCF_013166635.1 Lentimicrobium sp. S6
ACAGCCCAAATATCCCAGGCGACTCATTAGCTAAATTATCAAGGTATTGTACTTATGAGAAAAGGAAAAATCGATTAAATTTTGAGCAACAAATTGAAAGAGCTTTTTGCTTAAGTTAACGCTAATGGGTATAGGGGCGGCCAGTTGCATAAATCCAAGTAGCACCAAAATCCCATTTCTTCCATTTATAAGTTCCCACTAATTTAAGCTCGTGAGTGACATCATGGGCTGCATAAAAGTCGTAATCACCATATTCATCAATGTGATGTATTACCTGTGACCAAGTATAGGCCACCCAACCTGTGAAATTACCGTATTTCTTTTGAACCAAAACATCGATACCACGAGCTGTTCCATATCCAGTAAAGAAATTCTCAGAATAGTCAATTCCAGTGCGGTCTGTACTCACTCGTAGAGAATATTCCGTGATATTTCCATATCTTTATAAAAGGCTTCCACATCGAAAAGATAATCGGGAGTTTCATAGGCAGCACCTAGAATATATTGTCGAGATGAACTAACGGGTAATTGATCGTCATCGGCCAATACCCAGAAGTCGCGACTTCCTCCAGTAACATCCTCTCGAATTACTCTGCTTGCAAATTGATAATAATCACCATAAGAGGCTTTTATTCTCCATTTGTCACTGAGGTTATACACACTAATCAATCTGGGCTCGAAATAGTTCTTCTGTGTTCCGGTGAAGTAATTATATCTTAAACCAGGTGTGATAATGAGCTTTCCATCGAATAGGTTCAATTTATCTTGTAAATAACCGGTGTAGATTTGACCAGTGGTCTTTCTATCGATTATGGTTAAAGTATCCGCATTTACATAAGTATAATCGATGTCGTTATGAGTGACTTGGGCACCAAATTGAATATGGTTGCTTTCGTTAAGCTGGTATTCAAAATCCATTTTGGAAGTATAATCCAATAGATTATTATCCTCTGTAATTCCTCTAGTGAAACTGGTGGATTCTCCATCGGAACTTATCATGGAACCCGAGCTAGATTTATCTCTCAAACTGAAATAGTTGGAATAACTAACCAAAGCATTCATATAAAAACGATCGCTAAATTGTCGTGACCAGTTGATGGAAGCTCCAGTGTTTCCCCAGCTGGTTTCGTCTACAGATTCAATACTCACTTCTTCTCCACCTGGTCTTCCACCTGCATCTGGATTTAATTCATTGCTTAGCTCATCTTTTCCATTATAAAAGCTGAAGCTGATTCTATCTTTCACCGATGGGCTATAGGTTACTTTAGCATTCATATCGTAGAAATAGGAGGTGGTTTGTTGGGTTCCTCCCCCTAGTCTAAATCCTGTTTGTGGTCCTCCTTCATCAACATCTGTATATTGTTCAAATAGTTTGTCATAGAGTGGACTTTTCCAACTTCTTCTTCCAGAAAGGGTGGCGGTGATTTTGTTACCTACTGGAAATTCAATAAACGCATTGCCAGACATCATGCTGATATCACCAGCTATATTGAAGCCTTTTTGGTTTCCATCTTTTCCGGTAATCTCAACTACACTGGCTAATCGACCACCATATTTGGCATCGAAACCACCTTTAAACAGCTGAACATCTTTTATGGCATTGCTATTGAAAGCACTAAAGAATCCAAACATATGCTCCACATTATAAACGGTGAAACCATCATATAATACCAGAACTTGATCAGGGGTTCCTCCTCTTACATAAAGCCCTGAAGAATTTTCGTTGGCAGCACTAATACCCGGCATCAATTGGAAAGAGCGTAAAATGTCTTTTTCTCCTAAATTGGGCAGGGTTTGTAATTTTATGGGCGACATTTTATAGATTCCGGCTTGTTGCTTGGAAACCTGCATCACATCTTGTATTTCTGCAGTTACATTTACCTCATTTAAAACCAAAGCTTGTTGTTTTAAGGTGATGAGTAAATCTGATGTGATGGTCTTAGGACTCAGAAAAACCTCTTTTTTCTCGTAGCCGATATAGGAAAACACAATAGTAGAAGTATCTGTTGGGATATTGATCAATGTGAAATTCCCATCCACATTACTGATGGTTCCTTTAGTATTTCCCTGCACTGAAATACTTACAAAGGGCAAAGATTCATGACTCAGCTCATCTACCACTTGTCCGGCGATGGAGAAGTTTTCTTTTGTGGAAGCTCCAGTAAAAACCTTGGTCTCAAAGACTGTTTCTTGTCCTCTTTGAAACCATTTGTCTACTACCCAAATGGTTTGGTCATCATTCACAAAGTATTTCAGTTTATTATATTTACAAATATTATCTAGTACATCTTTCAGTGGTTTATTTCTAGGATGTTCCGTAAATCTTATTTCTTTCAACTTTGCTTTATCATAATGGAATTTCAGATTATAGGTCTCACTCATATCAACAAGAGCAGCATCTAAATCACAACAGAACCAAGAATCGATATTAGTCTCAAGAATGGTATCCTGAGCAAAAGATAAAAGGCTGGTAAATAATAGGAAAAATAGGGCTAAGACTTTATTCATGGCTGGTGAGTTGTAGTTTTTTGACTTCAATTTTGATGTCTTTTAGTGTTTTATTTTGCATTGGGCCAGCCTGTCCTTCTCCACCAGGTCTGCCACCTCCGCCATGACCGCCTCCTCCGCCAGCTTGTCCTCCACCGTGACCACCGCCGCCTCCACCACCAGATAACATTCCCATTTGAGGGCCTCCGCCTTGTGGTCTCTGACCCATATTTACTGGCGCTTTCGACTCCAGAATTAAGCTAATGATAGGTGTTATGCTTGAGTTGTTTGAAAAATATTTTATGGGAATGGTGACCAGTAAATTCAGACTTTTTTCTTGGTCTTGAACAAATTCATATTTGATGTCATCCTCTTGAATAATAAAACCTAGGGGCTCTTGAATGATGTTTTCTAGCATATAAGAAGCAAGACTCATCTTCTTTCCATTTTCATCCAAAGGAAGGTATTTCTCGATTTCCTCAGGTTTCATAAGCATTTTATTGGGGTCTACTTGATATTTGAGTCCCATATACTTATCTGACTTTGCGGAGGAGTCTATCCAGATAGTGAAGCCGCTCATTAAAAGCCTTTTCTGAAGATTCTGATCATCAACTTTTAGGTTTACATATAGAAATTCATCATCATTAGTAAAGAGATAGAATAAATTATCATCAGTGCTGTATTGATATGCGGTTCTTGGAATATCAGAGATGGGAATTATAGCCTCCTCTTGCCATTTTGTGCTGATGGTCTTATGAGAAGAACAAGCTGAAAAAAGAGCTATAAGGATAAGAAAAAGAAAATACTTACTGTTCATGGTATTTATAGTTTGCGGCAAAACTACATGAGTCAAGTGCTAGCAGCAAACAATATAGACCAATAGGGCTATTTCATCGACGAATAGGGTGAGGAGCTAAACGATTTATTCTAATAAGACATGAGAAACAGCAGAAATCACTGGCCAGATACCCAAACTTTAGAAAAAGACGGAGCTTTCTAATTCCTCGGTGAATTTGATTACTTATTTGTCTAGTTTGTAATTTTTACTATTATTAACCAAATTTATAGGGGCCTTTCAGTAGGATAATAAAGGATGTTGTAGCACATGTAAATCATTCGAAAGCATTGGACGCATTATTTGAATTCCAAAATTAGGCCATATTTTGATTATTGATGTATAAACCTATTTTCTTAATTTACTCAAAATATTAGGGTCAAACTTCATTATTTCTTCCATTCAATTATATTACATTTGTAATATGGATAGAGGCCTTTTATTTTTTATCATATGCATATTAGTATTTAAATTTTCAATAGGTCAAAATACTAATGAGATAGATTCATTAGAACGAATGATCATTGTCAATCCTGATGATGAATTACAAGTGGATTTATTACTTCAGCTATCTTCAGAATATGGGATTGATGATTTTCAAAAATCATTGGATTATGCACATAATGCTATAGAATTATCTACTAGGAGAAATGATATAAAAGGTCAAATCCTTTCTAATATTCATATTGCAAAAATATATCAGAAAAAAGGGGGGATAAAAGAAGCTTTCGATTATGTAATCGAGGCAAGAAACTTAGCAAAAGAAAAGAATTATACAAACGAGTATGCACAAGCCATCTATCTAATGGCTAATATTTATGTTGAAATTGGTGAATATGAAAAGACAGCCGAATTATGTTTTGAGGCTTTAAAGATTTTTGAAGAGCTTCAGGAAAAGCAGGGTATTTGTGATGTGCTTGGTATGATTGGCGGCAATTATTATATGCAAGGAGAATTGGATGAGGCAGAGAAATATCTTCAACAATCTATTGATTTAAGCAAATCGATTAATTATAAAAAGGGTCTTGGAAAGGGCTTGACGAATATATCGGCAGTCTATAATATGCGTGATGAAACTGAAAAAGCTATTGAATATTTATATGTAGGTTGTCGATTGTTTCAAGAAACGGGTGAGAAAGTTAGAGAAGGGGTAGCCTATTGCAATATCGCATTATATTATCTGAAATTAAATGAAGTGGATTCGGCATTTAAGTATACCAATCTTTCTATGCAATTAAATGAGCTGGAGCCTAGCAATAGAAATATGGTTTTAACTCATATTGTTAGGGCAAGGAGTTTTCTTCAAATTGAGGACACTGCCATGTTCTTGAGTAATATGAAACATGCGCTCGAAATTGCTGATGAAAATGGGTTGAAAAGCTTATCGTATAATGCTGCAAGTAATCTATTAGACTTTTATTCTAGTATTGAGGATTATGATATGGCTTTTCATTATGGCCGTTTACAGTATGCATTAAAAGATAGTTTGGATCGGAATAGATCCTTAAGTCGTTTATCTCAACTTCAAATGCTATATCAGATTGAAAAAGAAGAACAAGAAAGAAAGTTGAATGAACAAAGAAAAGAGTTTATCTCCGGAATCATCATTCTGACATTAATTATTGGTCTTATATTGTTGGTATTTATTGTTTTCAGGTATCGCGTTAATGCCCATTTATCGAAGTTGAAAAATGAAAAACTTGAGAATGAGTTGTATGCTCAACAAAAAGATTTAGCTGCTAATGTGATGTCTTTAATGAAAAAGAATGAAATGTTAAGCGAGATTAACGAGAAGCTAATTAAAATTAGAAAAGAGCTTAAAAGCGAGGATGCTAAAAAGAAGATAGCAAATATTGCATTTGAAATTGAGAACAATACCCAAGATAAAAGTTGGGAAGAGTTCGAAATTAGGTTTAAACAAGTGCATACCGATTTTTATACCAAATTAATGGACTTATACCCAGGTCTCACTTCCAATGAAATCCGTTTATGTGCGTTCTTAAAATTAAACCTGACCACAAAAGAAATCTCCTCAATTACCGGACAGAGTCCCCGTTCTTTAGAAGTAGCTAGATATAGATTAAGAAAAAAGCTGAATATAAGCTCCTCCTCCACCAATCTAACAACACTTATTAATAATATCTAGGTACATTAAATTAATTCTCATATCATTTTATTATCCCTAATTGTGCAGCAGGGTATTTTTTGTTGTTCAGTAGATAATTTATATGATTTTACTAGAGTATTGTATTTCAAGGATATAAAATATTCTGTATAGCTTTTGTATAGGTGATAAAATGGTATTTGTAGTTTTTGTTCAGCTGGTATTTTAGTATAATTAGATTTTTTAAAACACTTTTGCCACAGTAATTCACATATGGAAGAATTCATGGAGAATAAAATTGACAAAAAGAATATTGAACCTGATTTACAATCTGAAGAGCATTACGATGAGGAAGAAAAAGAACTCATGGGAATGATTGAAAGGAAGAAATTTCAGAACAAAGTGTTCGAAAAGATTATTAATCAACTAAACATCAAACACTCTAAAAAATAGAACGATGAAAAATTTACTATTATTAACAGCCGTATTATTTAACATAGCTTTTGTATTTGCACAAGATACACAAGACAGAGGGAAAAATATAACTGATGGAAGCATTAGTACCTTAGCCGACCTTCAATGGTTAAGTGAAAACCCAGATGCTTGGGATGAAAATTGGGTGTTGGAAGCAGATATTGACGCTTCTGAAACAGCAACATGGAATGGTGGTTTGGGTCTTTCTCCTATTGGTGATAGCCCAACAGAGTTTGGAGTAAGACAACAAATTCCTTTTAGTGGTACATTTGATGGACAAGGCTATGTAATCAGCAATATCACTATCAATAGACCAAGCGAACCCTATGTTGGTTTTTTTGGACAAACTATAAATGGTACAGTTGAAAATTTAGGCTTAGAAAACATCACCGTAAATGGGTACAGATATGTTGGTGGCTTAATCGGATATTCCAGTGAAGGTAGTCAAATTGCGAATTGTTTTACCTCTGCAACTATAGAAGCTACAGAATATGGAGGTGGTTTAATAGGGTTAACTTTCCTTAACGTAGAAGTTTCGGATTCTTATTCCACGGGAACAGTATCAGTAAATAAATGGGGTGGAGGATTTGTTGGTGACAATTATAATTATTGCCATATTACTAATTGTTGGGCAGATGTTGATGTATCTGGATCTGATTACCTTGGAGGTTTCGCTTCTCAAAATCGGTGGTTTTCAACGATTAACTCCTGCTATTCTCTTGGTGATGTTGTCGCTACATACGATTATTCAGGTGGCTTTGTGGGTATTAATGAAGATGGAGTGATTAGGAATAGTTTCAGTGCAGGAAATATTACTGGATCTATTATAATAGGAGGTTTTGCTGGACAAAGCTGGATGAGCGAGAATACAGAAACAGGGATATATTCCTCCTACGCTACAGGACAAGTAGATGCTCAGGATGCAGCTGGTGGACTTATAGGCGTAAGTTATGCATTTGTAAATGATTGTTATTTTGATATAGAAACAACGGGTACTGAAATAGGAATTGGTAATCCGGATTCTGGAGCTGAGGCAATAGGTCTTAATACCAGTGATTTTGCAATTGAAAGCAATTTTAATAACTGGGATTTTTCTGATGTATGGACTATTATGCTTTTACACGAAATATCACCAGACGCTCGCCCTTACCATCAATATGCTTTTTCAACTACTGCACTATATTTGATAGCCTCTCCAGAAGAAGGTGGTCAACTAACAGGCGCTGGCAATCATATTTCTGGTAGTGATGTTCAAATTGAAGCCATTGCTAATGCAAACTACAATTTCCTGAACTGGACCGATGAAGATGGAAATCAGATTTCAAGTGATGCGATTACAAACATTACCATTGGAGAAGATGACATCTCACTAATTGCAAACTTCGAATATTCACCAGTGTATTACTCCCTTAGCTTAAGTGCTACTCCAGAAAACTCAGCTATACTTGTTGGTGATGGCAACTATTTAATTGGCGAAGAAGTTGAGATTTCTGCTGAGGCTGATGGATATTATAGTTTTGATAATTGGACCAATGAAAGTGGAGATATTATTTCTGAAGACCAATATACAACATTTGTGATGCCTGAAGCCAATACAAACTTAGTAGCTCATTTTCATTCAACTGTTGGTTTTGAAGAATTAGAGAATCTAGAGTTTAGCTTTTATCCAAACCCTGCAAATAACTTTTTAAATGTTGATATCAACAAACCAGCTATCATTAGCATACTAAATATAGAGTCTAAAGTTGTTTTAGAACAAGAAATTAGCACTAAAGAACAAATTGACATCAGTAATTTTAACCCAGGTGTATATATAATATCTGTAAAAACACAGCAAAATTTAAAAATGACTCAGCTCATTATAAAGTAAAAAACTGCAAATACCTAATATTGAATTGGTTTTAAATTGATTAGTAGAGAATAGTATTTACATGATTATTGGATGTGTGAAATGTAAATACTTGAAGAGGAGTTCATGTTTATGGGCTCCTCATTTTTTTTGTAAACCTATGAATCTTGTATCACCTCTCAGCCAATTCCTTAAACTTCAAATATTGCTTATCACAATAGCCTTTATTATATTGATGATCGCCAATGGTAGCGCCATCGCGAACGCTACGCCATGCATTGGCCACTTTCGCATAGGCTTCTTTTGAGGAGGTTCTAGAACCTGCTTGGTTGACCGCTCTAGCACCTAATTCCGTGAATTGGGCCTTATCTGTGTAGGCATATACTCGTTTGGCATATCTTGAGCAAGCACTGGCCAATTGCTCCACCATGCTTAACTGAGCCATGGCATTGGGTTCTTGTTTACTCAATCGGTCAGCTGTTCTCAAAAATGCTAAAGTATTCTGAGTGTTATTTCTACTCGAATTTTGTCCATTATCATCCTCCCAATATTTTTTATTGAAAGCCTCAGATGCCTTGCTGAGCATTTCTTTGAACTGCCTATTCAGATCGGCATTAGCTGGTTTTTGATTTGAGGATTCTGTTGGTATAACACTAACGCCAGATTGATTATTTTGACTACCAGAACTAGAGGAACTAGAAGAGGCTGATGAGCCAGTCGAGTTGGATGAGTTATTGGTATTCTCCTGAGCTGTGGAGCTGTTGCTCGAGCTTTGGTTTGCTGCTCCACCTATCTGAATATGATAAACCTCCATTTTACAAGGCACACTGCCATTTCTCCAGAAGTTATGCTGAGCATTCACCACAAAGTTAATATGAGTCACATTGGGAGAAATCCCCTCCATGATTTCTGTAACTGTAAACTCTGTTCTTTTGCCTTCGTATTTAGTGTCCCAAATACCGCCTTCCCTTCTGTAGATAATCTGTACTTTTTTCATCTCTCCTGAAACCTTTTTGAAAATGATTTTATCCTCAGAATTTAATTTTCCTACTTCAATGGCTTTATAAACACCATTCCCATTTCCATCGTTTTCAATAATTCCAATGAGCTTTGCATTTCTAGGAATTATAGTCTCCGCGCTCATGCTTCCACTTTGCTCATGATTGCTATATTCTTCTGTAGATGTGTTTTCTGTTGGAATGACATGATCTCCTTCTCCAACATCATCATGTACCTCATCTTCTTCCTCTATCACACCCTCACTTTCTGTATTAACGCTCGAGCTTCCTGTTGCCGATGCACCATCAAAAGGATTTGTAGTAGTTTCTTCTCCTGCCGATTGGTCAATACAGTAAATCTGAAACGCTTCCTTATATTTTGCTTCTGCAATTTGCACAAACTCTCTTTTTCTATCTTCCAACTCCCTCAAAATCAGTGCTCTATTGGCCTCATCATCACTTTCACTTATGTTCTGTTCTATTTGAGTCCAATCCTCTTTGGCTTCTAGTTTTATCTCATCGATATTACCTCTTAACTTTGCACATTTAATCTCGAAAACTTCCATCTCATCGCAAGCTTGTATAATGGCCTTTTGAAAATAGCTATAATCCCATGTATAATCTCTATCTGCCAAGGACATGGGTTTCAGCGGTCCAGAGGATGCCGCTTGTTTTAAATCATTTATATATCTGATTCTGGATTGAAAAGTGGTTATAGCATCCTGACATACAGCGATTTCACTCTGATAGCTTTTATACAGCTCTTTGTTTATACGGGCTTTGGAAAGCATGCGATTAAAATCAACTTGAAAAGTTTCAATTTCAATTCCCTCCAATTTGGCTTGCTCAATTTTTTTATAATTTTCAATAAAATCGTTCATATTTCCATTCAGGTCATAGCCAAATTTTAAAAGGTTTGCCGAACCTAAATTCTCAGCTCCATTTTTAAAAGTCTCGTAAATGGTTTTCAATTGTTCAGCGTAAGCAAGGGCTTGGTCTAATTTATTCAATTGCACTGCCGATTTCATTCCTTCTTCCACTTGGCCCTGTCCAGCCATTATTCGATCGCACCTAGCTTGGTAATCTTGCCAACGACTAATATTAAATTGAGATGGCAAATCCTCTCTTAATTGAAAATCATAGTTTGGATTATGGAGCTTAGCATCTCTATATTTTTTGCTAAAAGTCTCGTGAGTGATTTCATTTTTGATTTCTAAGTTCACTTCGTCCAGCTTCTTATAGGCCTTTTTTATATCTCTCGCATAGGCTAACTGGTGAACCTCCTCTATTTTCTTATTGATAGATTGTTCTGCATTTCTTACAACTTGTTCAGATTCTTGACCATAAATATTCAGTCCAAAAATCAATATCACGATTAGTATAAATAGGTTCTGACTTCTCATCTGGCTTCTTTTTTAGCAAAATACTAAGGAGCAATCATTATTAAGAGCTTAAAGATTTATGTGTTATGAGCGAGCAATTATTTGCATTTCTTCTATTATTATTTGAAATATTTAAAATCAAACAAGTAAATTCTAAGATACCAACTATTAGGTATTGAGGTGCTCGAAATATTGGTTTATTTTTGCCTTTGATAAATAATTGAAAGTTAATTTTCCGTTATTTAATAATTGCAATACATACGAACTTTGTATTTTTACAGTCCCTATTAAAAGCAAATGCATCAAAAAGTTTTACAATCACCTAAATAAAATATTATGAATAAAATTTTTACTGTATTATTAGCTTCTCTTTTTGCCATCACAACCATGGCTCAAACCAATGTTGAGGTTATAACCGGAGCCTCTTATGTTGACGATGTATATTATAGTTTTAATAATGGAACTGTAGTAACCACTCCTAGAAACAATTGGGATATTGCTTTTGCTCCTGATAATTTCAATGTGAGCATTTTGGCCAATAATGGCTATGGTGTTGAGGTATATACTTATCCTAATGGTGCAATAGCAGATTGGGCTAGTTTGGATACTACAGGTTTAAGCACCTGGGCTCCTATGTATAATTCAACTGAAGATCTATATGATGGTGCATTTCTAAGAAACATGGATTATGAAAATGCATTTGATCAAGGTTGGGGAGTATATAACATGGCCACACATATCATCGAAGGGGATAGCCTTTTCGTGATTAAAACGGTGGGTGGAGATTATAAGAAATTAGCTATTGTAGAAGCGAACCCTAATTCCACTGCAAATACTTGGAGTTTTAAGTTTGCTAATTTGGATGGTTCTGACGAACAAGTAGTAGATTTTGGAGCAGACCAATATAAAGACATGAATTATGTTCATTATTCTATGGACAATAATGAGTTTTTAAATAGAGAGCCTAATTCCACAGATTGGCAATTACTTTTCACTAAGTATTTTGATTATAGCATTCCCTATTATGTTTCTGGGGTTCAAATTAACTCGGAGTATGTAACTGTTCAGCAGATTGACGAAGTAAATCAGGTAGATTTTGAGGATTATGTGGAAACAGATTTTAATAGTAATTTAAGCGAAATTGGTAGCGATTGGAAAGAGTTTGATATGGCTTCGTTTACATATACTGTAGAAGAACAAAGAGTTTATTTCACAAAGGTGATGAACGAAACAGCTACTGATTCTACCTATTGGAAATTATACTTTACGGCCTTTGGAGGTTCTTCTGATGGTGTATATTCTTTCACACAAAAAAACATTACTGATGGAACTTTTTTGAATGAATTAGAAGGAGTAGCCTTATTCCAATTATATCCTAACCCTGCAAATACAATACTTCACCTGGTTACTGACCTGCAGACTACAATGGATGTGGCTATTTATGATATCTCTGGTAAGTTGGTTTATAATCAAGAAATTAAGCATGGTTTCAATCAAGAAGAAATTAATATTAGTGAATTAAAATCTGGAGTTTATAACCTTAGCATCAGTACTGATAAAGGAATGACCAGCCAGAAATTTATTAAGCAATAAAAAGATTATTATTTTGAGGCTGTTTAAAAAGGATTTTAAACAGCCTCATTTATATATATGAAGCACAAACTAATAACCATAGTCTTAGCATTTGTTATCGGATTTACATTCGCGCAACAAAAGGAATCAAAACTAATAACCAACGATGGTGAAACAGGCGAAGCTCTTCCATTTTGTCATGTTTGTATCCGCGATCTCGAAACCAATAATGCAGATTATTTCGTGACTGATGGAGATGGTTTAGCCAAATTCACTTTCTCTGGAAAGGCCATTATTAGTGTTTCATTTATGGGTTATAAAACCATAATCGATACTATAGTTGCCTATCGAAATGAGATTTCCTATACCCTCGAAACCCAATCCTTTAACTTTGATGAGGTAGTGGTTACTGGACAAAACTCACCTATTTCCGTTGATAAATCCATCTATAATATAAAGCTCATTGGTAAGCAGGAGATAGAACAAACAGCTTCTACTAATCTGACTGAATTACTCAGTAAACAAGCCAATATTCAGATTAATAATGATCCATCCACTGGTTCATCTTTGAAACTCCAAGGAATTTCGGGCGAAAACATTAAAATATTGGTTGATGGAGTGCCGGTAATTGGTAGATTGAACGGAAGCGTTGATTTGAGTCAGATTAATCTTTCAGAAGTAGATCATGTGGAAATTGTTAATGGACCTATGTCCGTAATTTATGGGAGCAATGCTTTGGGTGGTGTCATTAATATCATTACCAAAGAGAATAAATATGCCAGTTTAAAAGCAGGAGCAGATCTGTATTACGAATCAGTAGGTATTTATAATGCAAATGGAAACATATATTGGAAGAAAGATAAAAATGCCGCAGGTGCTACTTTTGGCAGAAATTTCTTTCAGGGATTTTCTGTAGACCCCAATACTCGATATATGGAGTGGAAGCCAAAAGAACAATATAATGCCTCAGCTCATTATTCCTATTCTACCGAAGACCTGATTTTAAAGGGTAAATTAGATGGGTTTAAAGAAAAACTTTTGGATAGAAATAATCCATCAGCCCCTTATTACATTAATGGAACTGATACTTGGTACTATACCAATAGGTTGACAGGCAGCTTGCAAGGCGATTATCAATTATCGGAATTAAATAGTTTCAAAACTTTATTTTCTTATTCCTATTATGATAGAGCAAAAGAGAAATATTTTAAAGATTTAAGAACATTAGAAACAGTATTAAGCCCTAATTCCGAAGACCAAGATACTTCTATTTTTAACGCCATCACTGCACGAGGCACCTATAACAGAAGAACAATCAGTGATGTTTTGGAATATCAAATGGGATTCGATATCAATTGGGAAGATGCAAAAGGAAAACGGATATTTAATGAATATGAGAAAATGGCCGATTATGCTGCCTTCTTAATATTGAAGTGGAAAGCCACAGCTAAATTGATGATACAACCAGCATTAAGAATAGCACATAATACAAAATATGATGCACCTTTGGTTCCTTCTATAAATTTCAAGTATTCTTGGGATAAAAATAGTCTGAGGTTATCTTATGCCAGAGGTTTTAGGGCCCCTTCATTAAAGGAATTGTACCTGTTTTTCTATGATAGTAATCATCAAATAGAAGGAAACCCTGATTTAAAAGCCGAGAATTCTCACAATTTTAATCTAGCTTATAATGGTCATGTATTACTAAAGGAGGAGCCTTTTGAATATAAACTCACTTTGTATTACAACCAGATATTCAATAAAATAGCTCTTATTCAGGTTGATGAGGCAAATGATTTGCATTATCGAAACGAAAACATTGATAAGTTTGAATCCGTTGGAGGAACTTTTGGTATTAGCTTTACCCCAGTTAAATATATTCATTTTGATGCGGCATATGCAGCAACTGGGAGAAGAGATAATTCATCAGGATTAAGCGATTTTTATTTTAGCTCTGATGCTACTGCCAATCTCGATTTTAACTTCCTCCAAAATACTGCAAATATTGCTTTTAATTATAAATATGTTGGTAAATATCCTGTGTATACTAATTATGGAACGAATGGAGAAATCAACGTATCCTATATGGATGATTACCATAATTTAGACATCAATATTTCCAAAAAGTTCTATAGAAACACCTTAAGAATATCTACCGGAGTTAAGAATATCTTTGATAATATTCAATTGAATAGCGCAGCAGGGAGTGGCGGAGGTCATGGTTCTTCTGGTGGAGGAACTTCTGCATTAGTAGGTTGGGGAAGAACTGTTTTTGTAAGTTTAAAGTATAACTTTACCAAATACGACAAATGATAATACCACATAGATATATTAGTTTCTTAGCCTTCTTTGGGATACTTGTTTTTTTATCCTCCTGTTTTAAGGAAGATGAAAAAGTAGCAGCTCCAGAGCCTAGTGATTTGGAAACCATGGTAACCAACGTTGGTGAAACCTATTCTTACCAAGCATTTGTTGATTTAAATACATTTGAAGAAGTAGCCAGTAATAATATCAAGGTTTGGGATTTAGCCTTTGAGTGCAAAGAAGACTCCATGCATGTCATCCTCAATTCCGCTTTAATGATGCTTGCTGGCAATACCTATGACACAAATTTTGATACCGTAGAATCTGCCGAAGGATTAGAAATGAATTATGATGTTTCAAGCGGGAATTTAGACAGTACTGCCATCGGGTTTTGGTATAAAACAGATGGGGAAAACCTAGTTTCCAAAAAGCAGGTATATGTATTGGATAGAGGAGTAGATGGAGATTTTAACGCTCTAGGATTTAAGAAATTCAGCCTCGATATAGAGGAGGGTAATTATATCATTCGTTATGCTAATTTAGATGGTTCTGACGAGAAGACAGAGAGGATTGAGAAGAACGAGAATCTGAATTATGTTCATCTTTCTTTCGAAAATGGAATACTTCCAATAGAGCCTCCAAAAGAAGATTGGACCTTGAAATTCTCACGATATTCCACTCTACTATTCACAAACGAAGGAGACCCATACCCCTATAATGTACTTGGAGTTTTAAGCAATCCTAATGGTGTGCATACCTGCATGACTGCAGATGACTTCTTCGATATCACTTTAAGCGACACCGCTAAGTATGAATTCAGAAGCAAGGCTGACATCATTGGTTACTCTTGGAAGTTTTATAATTTTGATGATGGGTTATATACGATTGTACCAGATAAAAATTTTATCATCAAGGATAAAGATGGATTTTATTATAAGCTTAGGTTTATCAGTTTCTATGATAACCTAGGAAATAAAGGTGCTATGACCTACGAAGTAAAGCGATTGTAAATTTATTTAATCTCTGATTTTTTCCACCCCTTGGGCTTGGGAAAAAAAATCAATAATAATATGTTTTACATATTCACCTCTACAAACCACCCGACTGCTTCCCACTCATCTCCAAAATCTCAATTCTCCAAAGTTTTACCCTCTGAGAGCCGAAAAAAGGAATCATTTTGCGAGATAGTATGCAATAAGGCTATTAAATTTAAATCCAGCTGTTCTCCCACTTTCCCCATCCCCAAGGGGTGGTGGGAGAAATAAAGAGAAATCTCAAGAATTACTCAAATGCTATTTTTTCCACCCCTCGGGGTCGGGGAAAGAAAAAATCATAGAGCACAAATCTAATTATACCATTATATCTTTTTTCGGTTTGCCCCGACCCCAAGGGCATTAGCGTTAACTTAAGCAAAAAGCTCTTTCAATTTGTTGCTCAAAATTTAATCGATTTTTCCTTTTCTCATAAGTACAATACCTTGATAATTTAGCTAATGAGTCGCCTGGGATATTTGGGCTGT
>NZ_JABKBZ010000097.1:0-15382 GCF_013166635.1 Lentimicrobium sp. S6
TCCCTATTCCTGCTGCTTGGGCATTAAAATATCCTGCGCTCACATGACTTCCTGAATAGACTCCTCCGGTGGGTAATCCACCGTTGAGCTCTACTGCTGTTTCTCCTGAGCATACTGCATTGGGATTAGTAAAGCTCACATTATCCGGTTGGTTCATTACAAGGTCGTAGCTTTCGCTGCTAAGGCATCCTCCATTATCATTGATAATACAAGTATAGGTGCCGCTGCTGTTTACTGTGGTGCTTGCTGTGGTGCCACCATTTGACCATTCGTAAGAGCTATAACCAGTGGGGGCGCTTAATTGCATGTCTTCGCCTTCGCATTCTAGGCTTGATGGGGTGATGGTGAAGATTGGGCCTCCTGTGATTTCAATGTTTCTTGAATCATTATATATTGTACCATTGAAAACAACCTCTAATAGGACTTGGTAGGTACCTGGATTGTTGTAGGTGTGTATAGGGTTGGTTTCCGTGCTGGTTTCGCCATCACCAAAATCCCATGATACCGAAGTGATATTGTCTGAATTGGTAAGAGTAAAAGGGATAGGGTTTCCAGCACAATTGCTAATAAAGCTGAAATCGGCAGGGTTTAAATAATTCTGTGGGAAGAAAGGTAAGCCTTTGTCGCATTTATTTGAACCTCCTCCTAAATATACCCCATTGTGATTTACATCACAGGCCAGACCTGTTAGGTTCGGTTGGTTGATGACTCCAATGTAATCTCCATAAAATATAGCAAAATATAGTTTTTGATCAGGTCCCATTTGTAAACCTCCAAGCCGATCATATATTTCGTCACCAGAAGTATGAATCATTGTTTTGGAGTTAGAAATGTCTTGGAGATTATAAGAAGAAATATCGAGTTGAAAAATTGTATCAGGTGGAGTTTGTTCTTCCTGTAGTACTGAAGTAACATATAGTTTGGAATTGTCAGGAGAAAACTCAAGCCCAAAAGGGTCTTGGAAATTAGTAAAAGTAAGAACATCGCTCAGCTTTCCAGTTTCGTTATTGAACTTTAATAATTCCATTATGTCTGACTCAAAAGGATAGGCGATTGCGCAATATTTCCCATTTGGAGAAAATCTTAAATAGCCTTTTGTTACTCTCTCAATATTTGGAATGGTATATCCTATTTCTGAAATAACAGGTGTGGAATTTAAACCATTCTCATCAATTAAAAAGCTTAGAAATTTGTTACTGGCAAATTCATGAATAAGTAGCCACCAGTCTTTTCCATTGGCATGTTTGGTAATGGCCATTTTTTCGTAGGTGGTTCCGAATATAAAATCATCTCTAATGGTTACACGCCCAATGCCGTTATTGTAATAAGGTTCAATTATGCTATGGAACAATCCAAAATTGGTTTTGTTCGACTTGGAATTTCCTGTAGATACATTGAAAAGGTGATACTTAGTTGAATCATTATGAAATGGGATGCTTAAAGAGTTTGTAATTGCGCCGGAAAAGTAATGGGACGTTGTGTAATTCTCCATAGGTGTTCTGTGCATATTCCTAATAAAGTCTCCATTGGTATAAAAGAGTAGATTTCCTTGTTTATCAGAAAAAGTAGTGCTTCCGTGTTCTATAGACATATTACTTGAGGGCAATAAAGAAGGAGGAACAGTATTAAATGTAATCCCTGCATTATTTCCAAAGTACCAGTTGTGGGCTTCTTTTTGGGCGGTGGAGTTTAAGGGGGAGAGGGTTAGGATAATAGTTAATAGTGAACAGCTAACAGTTAATAGTGCACTTCGACTACGCTCAGTGTAAAAATAATGAGTAGGTAACAGTTTTGCACAGGTAGTGAATAGTGATGAGAAAAGGGTTTTGAGACGATCAAGGAAGAAAGTTGATAATACAAATATAAGGTTATTTATTTTAGTAATACTAGTTTTTGAAGCCGTTAGTTTGTTGTTCATATGGATAGATTGATCATGCTATTCTTAATATATTGATATGGTCATGCAATGATTTAGGCTCCAAAAATAGTAAAAATTAACAAATTGAAGGCATTTAATTCATAATAGCAAAGATTTATAGTGATAAATATATTTTTAAAGCCTTGATATTACAGGTTTTTGAAAAAAAGACAAAATACTTCATTTTGTAGGGTTACGTTTTTGTTAAAATTGGTATTAAGTATAAGAAAAGAGGATGTATTTAACCTTTTGAAAGCCTAATAAAATCAATATTTAGGTAATTATTTCCAAAATATTTTCAATTTTATTTGTAATATATAAAATTAGAGTATATGTTTGTAGTCAATTCTGTATTTATCTATATTTAAAAATATCTATTATGAAAAAAATCCTATTCATAGGTGTATTCCTTTTATCTACAATTTCGTTTAGTATTGCACAGATCACAGAACCTGCTGATGCCAATGGTGCAAACAATACTATTGGGAGCAGTTCAACAGGAACTGCTATTGGTCAATATACCACATCACAATCAACATATTCCATGGCAGCTGGATATTATTCAGAAGCCACGGGTATGGGTAGTTTTGCTTTGGGTAACCATGTAAATGCCTCTGCATATAATGCATGGATTATTGGAAGTGGATTTTTAAAAGAAGTAAAATGGGTTGATTTTACCAACACCACATCAAACTCACTAATGATGGGTTTTAATATGTTGGAAAAACCTTCGTTTTTTGTAGAGCCTTTTAGTGTGAGTGGACTAGATGATGGGTATGTTGGGATTCATACTACTACACCACGATCTACTTTAGATGTAGCCGGAACATTAACTGTTGATGGTTTTGTGTTATCTGGAATGGCAAATGATGGTTATGTATTGACCTATGAAAATGGAAAAGGTGTTTGGAAAGCTGCCACAGGTGGTGGGGGAGGTTCCTATACTCACCCAGATCATAGTGGACAAGTAGAATCTGATGGTGATGGTGCAACATATTTAACCGTGGAAGCGATAAAAGGACACGATTATGGAATTGAGTTTAATCCGACAGATGAAATTATTTATTCAAATGGAGTAGAACTAAAAAGGATAGATATTAACTGGTTAATTAAAGGTCAGAAATATTTAATGGAATCAACGATTAGCCCAACTGATCAGTTTCTATTTAGTGATGATGGTACTTTGAAGAAAATGGATGTTGCGTTATTAGAAACATATATGCAAAATAATTTGGATTTTGGTTCCGGCGGAGGAATAGGAACTCCTGGGGTATGGGAGGTAGTAAATGGTACTAAAGATATTTATTATGGAGAGCCAACAGTAGGATATGTAGGGATAGGAACAGCTCCTGAAGAATCATTGCATACAAAAGGTAAGATTTTGTCTGAAGGAGGTATTAGATTACGCGGAGAAATAAATACCATAGAATTTGGAGGAAGTGCAACAAGTAAGTTTCAGATAAAAAATGGTGAACTTTCCACGCTTAATTCTGCATTTACTATAGATGAAAATGATAATATTGGTATCGGACAAGATACTCCAGGTGCAAAATTAGATGTTGACGGAACAACAAAAATAAGCCAAACTTTAATTGTAGGAGGAACCATAACTGCAGAAGATGGCATCAAAATGCTAGGAAGCACCAATAAAATAGTATTTGGAGAAGAGGCTAGTAGCATTTTTCAGATAGCAAGAAATAGCACAAGTAAAGGGATTGAGCCACCTCCAATGGGAACACAAACTCCTATTTTTACTATTGATGCTAATAATCGTGTGGGTATTGGAACGGATTCTCCAGATACAGAATTAGATGTGGAAGGTACTGTTAGTTCAACGGTAGGAATGGAGAGTAATAAATACTCACTAAGACCAGGCCATGGAAATGGGCTTAATTTTTGGAATACTACAGCCTATTCTATATATATGTCTAGAACCTTAGATGGGACTTATGGTGGGAGATTAGATGCCACTTCGGATTATAATATGTACTTTAAAATGACTTCAGGCATAAATAGAGGTTTTGTTTTTAAAAGTGGTAATACCCCTGTTGCTCAGATTGATGGTTCTGGTAACTTAATTCTTGAAGGCACCACAAAAACTACTGGTTTTCAAATGACAAACGGAAGTGCTTTGGATGGCAAAATCTTACAATCTGATGCAAGTGGAAATGCTTCTTGGGTTGACCCTGGAACACTAAGTGGTGTTGGTATTTGGAGTGGTGATGAAAGTGAAGCTTATTATTATGGTAGCGTTGGAATAGGAACAGATTCACCAGAGGCATCGCTACATATAAAACCAAGTGCCAATGCACCTGGTTTTCAGTTTGAAAGTTTTGAGTCGGATATGACCTACCCTGTTGATTACAAAATTAATGCAATAGGAGGAGAGTCAACTAGTACACTACAATTTTATAATTCAAACCATGGTACAGACTATTCTTGGTCTTGTGGTTCAGAAAGCCTAGGTACAATTGAAGGAATGCATTTAACTATTCGGCCATGGAAAGATGAAACTACTGGTTATTTCAACAGTACTGAGTTGCATCTAAATGGTAGAATGGGTATTAATACTCCTGTTCAACCAGGGCATGCCTTGTCAGTTAATGGAACCTTAGGCTGTAAAAAAGTAGTTGTTACTTTATTGGATGGTGATTGGCCTGATTATGTTTTTGCTGATGAATACCAACTCCCTATACTCTCTGAAGTTGAGGATTATGTAAAAGAAAACAAACACCTGCCAGGTGTTCCTTCTGCAGCACAAATAGAAGAGGATGGGCTCGATTTAGGAGCCATGAATGTGATTCTTTTACAGAAGATAGAAGAATTGACTTTGCTGATGATTCAACAGCAAAAAGAAATAGATGCTTTAAAAGAAAAGTCGAACCAATAATTAAAACTTAGAATTATGAAATGGATATCTATCATTATAATAAGTTTTGTGTGTTTGTTTTCGAATTCTTTAACAGCTCAGAACGATATAGAATATATCTACGATGATAATGGGAATAGAACAATTCGTAGGTTGTTAAATATGAAGCAAAGTGAACTCAAAACCGACACCATAGATTATAAGGAGGATGTTTTAAAAGAACAACTCTCGGTTAATGATCGCTTAGGGGAGACCCAAATTAGTTTTTTTCCTAACCCTGTTAAGCAATGGTTAAACATAGAAGTAACAGGAGCTGAACAATGGGAAATAGGAGAATATGCCCTCTACAATAATTCAGGAAAGCTTATTGATAAAGGACAATTATCGTCGGACAATAGACTCGATTTTAAAAACTATGCTCCCGGTTTGTATTTACTTGAAATCAATGTGAATCAGGAAAAGCAGACTTGGAAGATTTTGAAGGATTAGATTTACGACAATCCATTCATTGACTTTGCATTAAAACCAATTATTATAATTTAGAGTTTGTCAAATCAACCTCTTTCGGGAAAAGTAATCGATCGCTTACACCCATTAAAACGAATCAAATGAAACGTATATATTTTCTAATCACAATTATACTCTTGGGTACTTTAGTGTCTAAGGCACAAGAACAAGCGAAATATTTCAACCTAGACAAAACAATACAAACCACAAAATATTATCAGGCAAGTGAATATATCAACTGCTTGCCTGAATCTGATGAATCATCTGGTTTTAATTTTACTGCTGCAGCAGGAAAGGAATTTATTGCAGAAATAGATCCTTATTTGGTATTCCCCCCAGAAGGAGGAGAAACTGGAGGGCCAGGTGGAGAAGTTGGGAGTGATGGTATTGTTGGGACAAATGGTTCGTTTTCAGTAAGCCAAAATGGTGCCGCTACCTATTCTGTTGGAATTGATATGCCGCCTGGGACAAATGGGATGAGCCCTGAAGTCGGTATTAGTTATAGCTCTCAGTCTTCAGTGGGAGATATGGGAAAAGGATGGGGAGTAAATGGTCTTTCGGCTATTGTTAGAGGAGCGAGAACTGAGTATCATGATGGCGAAAACATCTCATTAGTAATCGGTGACGATTGTTCGTATAGTCTTGATGGTGCGAGGTTAATTCAAATTGATCAAATTGATCAGTATATTGAGTTTCGTAAAGAAATAAATGATCAAAGTAAAGTAATAGGATATTTAAATACTAGTAATGGTTATGTAACCCACTTTATAGTAAAAACAAAATCTGGATTAACAAAAGAATATGGATTAACTGACGATTCCAAGCAAGTTTTATCTTCGTTGTCACCTAATGTAAAAAACTATCCGTTGGCTTATTATATAAATAAGATTATTGATGTTAGTGGAAATTACATTGAATATGAATATTTAAATGATGAAAATACCGGTGAAATCCATATATCAAAAATTAAATATACCGGTAATGATGACAGTAATCCTGTTTTAGAACCCTATTGTTCTATTGATTTTACTTATAGCAACGTCTCTAATCAAAATAAATACTTTTTTAAAACAAGTTTTGATAATTCAGGTAGTTCAATAAATACTAAGAGATTGGATTTAATAGAATCAAAATACAATGAACAAACATATAGAAAATATGAGTTTGTATATGAGACTGATGAGTATGGTGATAATTATTTAGAAAAGATTGACGAGAGCACTAGCACTGAGAATTATAATTCTTTAGTATTTGATTGGGATAAAGAGGAAAGTGAATTTACTTTTGCGAAAAACTATTATACGCTTGATATTGAAAATGAGTTGTTTAGAGTTCCTTTCGATTTTAATTCTGATGGATACACAGATTTAGGAATTGTGGTTGAAGGTGCTGAAAGTGATGAATTTGTTATTTTGGAGAATACCAAAAACAATCTTTTTAGTGAATATTATAGGTATGATATTACGCATACTAACAATCAAGATGACAAAATTGTTGCAGTAAATTTTGCCGATTTTCTAGGAAATGGAATTCCTGATATCGTTTTCACCTATCTAAATCCAGAAGATGAATATAAGTATAATATAATTTTTGGACAACCTGGAAACTCTTTTCAAGATATATCCTATTTCGAAATTGATGCTGAACATTATATTGATATCAAAAGTGATTTTGATTTTGACCATAATTATCAGGGAGACCTTTCTGAAACAAATTTAATTATTGATGATTTTGATGGGGATGGTGAAGTAGAAATCATTAATTATGAATATAAATACAGCAAAACTGGTAATGAAATAAATCTAAGATACCACTATTACACTTTTGATAAAGTAGCCAAGACTTTTACTTTTCAGAATACAATTAGTAAGCAAGTAGAAAACACCGTAAGTTTAGATGAATGGTTATTACCTTATTTAACTATTGAAAGTGAAGCATTCCTGTTTGATATCTCAGGAAATGGCGCAAAAAGGCTTTTTCAAAGCTTTAAAATGATTGTTGATGTTGATGACTATTATAATATCCATAAAGACAATTTTTGTTTACATATAGATGATGACAATTTATTAGCTGTGGATCCAAATTTCAATTTTGAAAATATTATAGGTAATAATGATCATTTTCTCTCTTGTGATTATAATTCCGATGGAAAATCAGATATTATATGTCAAGGTGAGACAAATATTGATATCTGGTTATCCGATGGTGAAAAATATGTAAATCATTTATCATATGATAATGGAAGGGCAATTAAAAAACTATTTGTTTGGGATTATAATTTTGATTATAAACCTGATTTTATTATTGTAGATCATCCAGATATGCTATCACCAGAAGTCAATCTTATCAATATTCTGATAAATAACGGTTCGAGTGGTTTGATACCTAAGCTTTGTCTTGGTGATGCTACTGTACATAAAGATGATAAGTTTCTAATTGGTGATTTTGATGCCAATGGCTCGATAGACATCATAATAGATGAAGTTATTGAGGAACAAGGTGTTCGTAAATTGGAAAATCTCTTTCTAATTGGAAATAATAAGCCATTGATTAAAACCTTTAAAAATGGTTTTAATGATTCCATTTCGGTTATATATCATTCAATTACTAATAAAATTGTATACACCAAATCTTCTTTTTGGAGTCCAGATAATCTTGAGTTTGGTCAACTTAATTATTTGAGTGGGCAATTTATGGTAGTTTCTAATGTGAAAACAAATAGTGTTTTTGGGAATAGTAGTACTTCTTATAAATATGCTAATGCATTGATTCATAAAAAAGGAAGGGGCTTTCTTGGTTTTCAGACATTTAAGTCAATCGATAATAATCAAAACATTTCTAATGTAATTTTAAAGGCATTTAATTCAGATTATCAGTACTTGCTTGATACTGCAGCTTTATCATCTATACGTATCGCGGGTAAAGAAAAACTAATTTCTTATACTACAAATGAAATTGATTTTATTGTATCCCCGACTAATGAAAAAATCATTATCCCAGTTAATACACTTAGTACAACAATTCACTGTGATCCTTATACCTCAGATAATAAAAGGTATAAATGGTCTAAATCCATAACAGAGATTGCTGATTTTGATGAATATGGGAATACTTTGATTGCAAAAACACAAGAAGGCACCAAGTTTACTAGTAATGTTCCTATAGAGCCTGAGTATGAAAATATTTTAACCAGTACATATGATAATTATACTGAGAATGATAAATATATTTTAGGAAGGCTAGATGAATCTACTATAGTAAAGAAAATTCTAAAATACGATGCACCCTCTACGCAAACTAGAAATTCCTCTTATGAATATTATCCAAATGGATTATTAAAAAAAGAAATTTTAGAGGAAGGTCATGCAAAAGAGTATTCAAAAAAGTACTTTTATGATCAATATGGTAATATTGAAGAAACAACTGAAAAGGCTGCAGATGTTCCTGACACGAGGACTTTAACTACTACTTACGATATTAAAGGAAGGTTTATACTAGAATATATCAATGACTTCGATCACAAAATGACTAAAATATATGATGAGGCTTCTGGGAATTATATTGAAACTACTGGACCCAATGGTTTGACCACTAGCTATCAATATAATAGTTTTGGAGAGCTGCAAAAGATACAACATCCAGATGGTACGCAGGAACACAGTGTTAAAAGATGGGTAGATGGACATGCTGATGCTCCTGAGCACAATGATGAAATTGCAGCTGTTTATTACACCTATCAACAAGTTTCAGGATTAACACCAAATTTAGCGTTTTATGATATCAAGGGGCGCTTACTTAGAGAGGTCGCTTATGATCTGAATGAAAACAAAATTTATAAAGATTATACATACAATGATAAAGGTCAACTTGCAAAAGAATCTGATCCCTACTATGTAATTACTAGTCCAGAAGAAGTAAACTGGACTGAATATGAATATGATGCTTTGTCAAGAATAATCACTACAATACTGCCATCGTTGGATGAGGAAAACCTAAGAAAAATAACCTATGAATTTAAAGGATTAGAATCTTCAGTAACAAATCCAGAAACACAAAAAATAACAACAACAATTGATTCTCAAGGCAAGACCATAAAAACAATTGATGCTAAGAATGGCGAATTATTATTTTCTTTTAATTACGAAAATAACCAAGGAGTGAAAAAAGTAACAGATCCCGAGTTGAATGAATATTTCACCTATTATGATTTGTTTGGTAATGTTGAGAAAACTGCAGATTTAGATTTGGGTGAAACTGAGTTTAGATACAATGGATTTGGTGAAGTGACTTATAAGAAAGATGCTGAAAACAATGAATTTGAATTTTTTTATGATAAATTAGGGAGAGTAAACTACACAACTCAACTCGAAGGGAGAATTGATTATACTTATGATGAGAAAGAAAATGGTATTGGTCAGCTATCTTCTATTGATGGGTATAATGAGCTTAACGATTATTACTATGATGAACTAGGAAGACTTGTAAAAGAGATCACAAGTTTTAAAAGTGAAAATGAAAACTATGAAACTTCACATATTTTTGATGATTATGGTAGGCCTAAATATTTAATCTACCCTGGTGGTTTCCAATTGAGATATACATACGCTAAAAATGGGATGTTAAAGAAAATAAGGAATGGTAATACAAATGATATTTTATGGAAACTTAATGAGGTAAATGCACTAGGCCAGTTTAAAAATGTTTCTATTGGTGATAATCATCAAACTAGCTATACTTATTACGATAAAACTTCCTTTATAAAAAATATTAACACCCCAAATGTTCAAAATATGTCTTATTCATATGATGATATTGGAAATATAAAAACAAGAACCAATAACCTGACAGGAATGTCAGAAACTTTTGTGTATGATGATTTAAATAGATTGGAAAAGCAAACTATTGGAGATAATTTGATAACCACAATACAATATGATAAGGTTGGAAACATAATATATAAGTCAGATGTTGGGACTTACAGAGGTTATGAAGAAGATGGTAATGGAAACAAATTGTTAAAAATTGAAGGGTATCAAAGAGATATAAATGAAATAGCTCAAAATGCCCAATACACGTCTTTCAATAAAGTTAAATATATTGAGCAAGGAGATAATGCAGAGAAGAAACTACATCTTTTTTATGGTAATAAAGGACAAAGAATTAAACAGATTATTGAGAATGGCGATGATCCAACTGTAACTACTACCTATGTGAGCGACATATATAAAAAAGAAGAGGTTAATGGAGAAGTAAAGCAGATTTATAGGATTTTTGGAGGAGATGGTGGAATCTTGGCACACTATGAAAAAACCACTGAATCAGATGAAATGATATTCTTCTTTAAAGACCATTTGGGCTCAGTTCAAAACACTTTTAATGATGAAACCAACGAATTAAAAACTTTTAGTTATGATCCTTGGGGCCAAAGACGCGACCCCATAACATGGGAAGTTTATAATGATCCAAGTATAGCAGGTGAAAACTATGGATTTACAGGTCATGAGCACATTGATATCTTCAATTTAGTTAATATGAATGGTCGTATTTACGATCCAATTATTGGAAGGTTTATTAGTGCCGATCCTATCATTCCGTTTTCTAATAACTCTCAAAGCTATAATCGATATTCTTACGTTCTTAATAATCCTCTTACTTATACCGACCCAAGTGGACATATTCCACATTTAGGTTTTAAATCTTGGTATCATATGGCTACATTTGCAGTTGGAGTTACTGCAACAATTATGACCGCGGGTGCTGCTGGTCCCATGTGGGTAATGGCCGGAAGTATCACCGCAATAATGACCTATGAAGCTGCCACGCGAATGGCTATTCAAAACGATTTAAGCTATAATGATATACAAATGGCTGGATTAAAGGGTTTTGTTGGTGGTTTTATTACTGGAGCAGCTACACATTGGGCAGGTACTATTGTGGACAAAGCAAATCTATCTGATTTTGCTAAAGGTTTGGTTGGAGCATGGGCCCATGGAGGAATACAAGGAGTAGGAAGAGTTATACAAGGCGGAAAATTTGAACATGGGTTTATGTCAGGTTTTGTATCTTCGCTTGCTAGTTCGCTTTCAATGGGAATTACAACCGCGGATAATAAACCAGCCTATGGTGCTCAGTTTTTTATTGCAGCAGTGTCTGGTGGTCTTGCTGAGAGAGTTAGTGGTGGCAGCTTTATGAATGGTGCAATGACAGGTGTCTTTGTGTTAATGTTTAATCATTTATCGCATGCTGGTGGTGGAAATATTGAAGGAGAAGGAGAAGAAGAAGAAACAGCATTTGCAAATGAAATAGTTCTGGACGAAAACGGGAATGTAATACCTCAAAATGGTAGGATTTCTAAGGATTATACTATTGAAGGAATTGTTTTTTCTGGGTTTAGATTGTTTCGAACGGTAATAAGAATCCTAAATATAAATCCTCAAATAAATCCTAATGTTCAGGTTAATTATAAAAGATTTGTTAAAAAAATACCAGCTAATTCTAAATCAAGTGCTGAACTAATACCTCTTGAAAATGGTAATTTTTTAATGCAAGCGACATCACCAGGTAGAGTTCCTGGTTCCAGAGCTTTATATCAAAAATGGGTTGATCCTACAGGGAAAACCTTTAGAATGTTAAAAACCACATATGGTCCAAATGGTAAAATAATTCATGTAAAACCAAAATAGGATATGAGAAACAGAAAGAAAATATTGCAGGATTTGATAAATTATAATAAAAATATTATAGATTTGCAGATGGAACTATCTCTGTATGAAAGAGATGTGAGTGAACCATTAATAACAATATTTAAAGAAAGCTTTAGTATTGTTTTGAATAAATATTTAGCAAATGAGATTTCGACGACCAATCTTATTGATTGGGCAAATACCATTGAATGCAGAGATGATTTGGAATTTGAATCAGAGTCTCTTCAGGAAGTTTTATTCCTTTTTTCATCACCAGAGATTAATGGAGAAATTACTAAAGAATACGTCAATAGAATATTAGCTAAACTAAATGAGAAATGAAATATAATTTAATATTGATAACTTTAATAATTCTGAGATGGGAATAAAATATGTTTTCCGTAAGATAAAGATTGTCTTTTATCTCTATTATGATCTGCTTTACAATACCATAATTTAGAATGAAGAACCTAGTCATTTTGTAATTGAGATTTTTTTATGAAATTAAAATGTTAAATATGTTCGTTAACAATTGGACATTGATATAAATTAAGTTTGATGTTTATCCATAGATTACAATGATTTAGGGAAAAAATGTCAATAATACTTGAATTGACCGATTTAGTATTAGAATAATACCTCATTTTAAATAAAATAGATTTATGAATCAAAATATTTTTATAATAGTCTCTTTATCTTTGATACTATTTTCGTGTAAAAAAGGTAATGAAGGAATTGAGGAGCAAGGCAACATTGAAGGTAATATCTATAATGAATTTAACCAACCTATAATTGGTGCATTAATAGAATTAGATGATTTAAGCAGGAGTTCCGATTCAATAGGAGGTTATATTTTTAGTGATATTGCTGCTAAAGAATATACTGTATCGGTTTCTAAGGAACCATATCTCAGTATGGAGAAGAAAGTGTTTGTTGAAGGAGGGAAAACCGTGAGTTTAAATTTTATTTTAGAAACTGAAGGGGCATTTCTTCAATTTTCGGATACTGCTTTGTATTTTAATTCACTTTCGGGTGAGAGTTCTTTTCAAATAGGATCTAATACTAATTGGAGTATTGAAAGCTATCCAGAATGGGTAGCGCTCTCTGCTTTGGAAGGGCAAGGTAATCTGGCTTTAGAAATTACTTATTCAGAAAATTCGGAAAACTTTAGCCGAACCGATACTATTATTGCTAAAGGCGGAGGAATCACACAAAAATTAGTTATTATTCAGTATCCAGAATTAAGGATGATATCTTTTGAGGGCATTCATGGAAACGAAACCTTAGATATTGTTGATTCGGTATATGTTTTATTTAATAGGCCAATAACAGTGGAATCTATTATTGCAATGCCCAATTATGTTCATCCTATTAGTTATGAATATACTGATAACAACCATGGTATAAAATTTGACTTTATTGCTGCTGAAATGGGCTATGAATATCCGTTTACTATTTCGGTTTCTGATGAAAGTGGAGTTGTTTTAGAGGAAGAAATTATTGTTCCATATTATAATAGGAAGATTGATATTGAGGGTGAAATAACAGATTATCTTTATGTAAATCAGGATAAAGAAATGTTGATTGCGGTGTTTAATCCAAGTAAACTTATTCATTATTCAATTGAGTTAGATTCTATCCTCTACACATATGATTTATCACCTTATTTATCGCCTATTCAGTTATCATACAACCCCTTTAATTCATTAATTTATATGATGGGGTCATATCCTAATGGTGAAATGAATAGTACTCCAATTGATAGACCCGTAGTCTATACATTAAGCATGCTAACAAATGAAATAGTATTAGCAAAGACCATTGAGCCCGATGAGGATGATCATCCTGAATTTCCTGCCATTTATCCAATAAACATTGGTTTTACTAAGGATGGCCTTGGAATTATTCTTTTGGGTTCTACATCTTCAAGTGAAAAAAAGCTAAAATTTATTGATAGTGCTAATAATGATTCTATATATTCTTATCCTGATGATAAACATGAGTCTTTATGGTTTATTGATGTTCAAATGAACTATGATTATTCAAAGTTATATTTTCTTCAGGAATCTGGTGGAGAAGAATACGGTATATTTGATGTTTCAACCCAAAGGATTACCTTTTTAGATCAAGGTTCAAATGTAAACTCAAGTTTTATTACTGCTAATAGAAAAAAAGAGACTTTTTATGCGGGGCAATATGGTTATCAATACATATTAGATTTAAACAATAATAAATCGGAAAAAACAAACTTATCTGGAGGACCAGGGGACATAAGTGCAGATTTCAGTTATATTTCTGATAAGGAGGAATTTGTTTATTTTATAAATGGAAGAGAGTTTTTTGTAGTAGATTATAGTGCAGGTATTGTAGTTAGAAAGTGCAATACAACAGATTACCTTGAACAATTGTCTACAACCATTAATGGACAATATATAATTACCATTGATAATAATGAAGATTCAAGTTCTATTATAATATTTGATAGTAATTCATTATTCTAGGAATAATGTTTTTTGAACAAATTGAAGATGAGCCAGAAAGTAGAAGAGAATGGATGTTACCTATGTTGCACAATTTTTGTGAGCATTTAAAGCGAGAGCAAGAATACAAACATTGGCAAAGCGGTAATCATGCTAAAGTTATATACACAACAGAGTTCTTTTATGAGAAATTGAATTATATTCACCAAAACCCAGTGCAAGATATGATTGTGGAAAAACCAGAGGGTTATTTGTTTAGCTCAGCTAGAAATGATGCTGAATTGTCTTTTGTATTGGATGTTATTTTAGAAACACATGAATTGAAGACTTATGTTTAATGGTTTGGTAAGCAGTGTTGTATGGCGCACGGATTAGCTTCGCTGAGCTCCTTGCAGTCGGTTGCAAATCCGCGCTAGCGGGGTGATTGATGGAATGGTGTTATGATTATTATGGAGAGGACTATTATTCTCATAGTGAAGAAAACAACCCTATGGGTCCAATTGAACCAAGTGACCCTGAATATGATTTTAAAGTTCGAAGAGGCAGTAACCAAGGTCCTAGTGCTAAAGGATGTACCTATTACAACAGAGAGCGAGATGTAATTATTTTTTCTATAATATCAGATGCTGTCTCTACCGGTTTTAGAGTTGCTAGACCCATCTAGTGTATTTTCGTAGTATAAGCCAACCAGATTGAATTTGTCCCCACTAGCGCATAAAGTTCTACTGAATCAGTTAGCTCGGAAATGTTTTCCATGTGTATAGCAATACAAATAATCCCTATCTTTGTTATATGTCCGTATCCCCACTACCAACTACAGCCCTAGCCTTTAGCAAACCAATAGGACTGATAGATTACATTTTAGTATTTTGGGGCAATAATTCGTGAAGCCTATTCACTTTGTATTCAGGAATGATATTGAGAA
>NZ_JABKBZ010000098.1:0-15373 GCF_013166635.1 Lentimicrobium sp. S6
AAATATTTAGGAAAATTAATGTGTGAAAATGAAACAAATTAATGTGTAAATTTAGCCTAGAAATTATAGCTGTTCACACTGGCACAATAACGTCGGTATGACTGGCACAATAACGCCGGTATATCCAAATTCTTGCAGGAATGTGGTTTTTCCATGCCCAAATGGTGCTGAGAATAGAATTTTTGAGTTATACATTTTTCTTAGAAAACCATTAAATACCTGGATAGGCTCATGCATTTCAATCTTATTAATTTTCAGATAACCAATCTCTAAACCAATATTCTGATTACCAGTATTCTTATATCTAAATTCTACTTGTTGTATATCATCTTTACCTAAATTATATCTTTGACTTAAACTAATTCGATTACTACTTGGGTTATGTGAAACTAACGTTCTCAACATTAATGGTGATTGAGGTTTTTCTTGATTGAATTTATAAAAAATAATTTCTACAGTTAAATCATTTACCTTTTCATAAAAATCACTTCTATTAAACTTGGTTTTCACATCAATATACTCAATCAATAAAAAAGGTTCATCCCCTACTTGAATTGTATTGGAAGGATTTGATTTAGATAATAAAATGGGTTTGGTCATAGTTTGTTTTTTATAATTACCTATGTTTAACACTTGCTGCCTTGGATTTTCAATCCAATTTAAACAGCCTGATATCCACAAACATTCAAATGCAATTAACAAATACAGCTCTTAATGCCTTCTTTTAAAAGTCGATAAGACAATTCACTGCCCTCTACAATATACCTATTAACTTGTTTACATTCGACTTTATCCATATTAAAAACCACAACATTTACCCCTCCTTTATGTAAAGAACTATTAAAAATTATCCCATCAGCTTTATTTACAACTCTAATATATTCACAAATAAATTGTGTGGGAATATAATCTAGTTCTGAATCATATCTTCTGATAGGTTTTGATAAATCTATACTAATCAATCTCTTCAGTAGTATTTTCTTTACATATGGATATAAATCTACGGAACCAAAAGCTCCAAATATTTTTGGAACCTCTGTAAAATCTACCAGCGAAAGTGTTTCACCCTCTATTGCTCGAAACTCTGCAACTGACAGCTCATCCTTATTCAATGATTTTGTTTCATAAAATGTTGTTGAAATATCCTTGCTTAAATATAGATATGGAATACCGATTGGATTTGCCCGTCCATTTCCAACTTTATCAGGCGGGGGAGCTCCCATCTTTTCACATGGAATACATTCAGATGATTCATTATAATGAATTCTTGATCTGTATAAGGGAATATCCTTTGTGTATTCAACAACATCATTGAATAAGCTATCCCAACCTAATTCTTCTAATTTATCAATATCCAGTAAAAAGCGCTTCTTTGATCTAATCTTTTCTTTAAAATCTTTCCACTGACCAACATTCTGTAATAATTCAGGAATATAAACGACTTTTGCGTCAGCAGTTAATGACTCTTTGTTTAAATATTTCGCTAAATCTGAAATTATCAGATTCGCCAAACCACTTCCATTAAACAAATCCCATTCTCTTTGGATTTTTTTTGATATTTCTTCACCTTCTTCTTTAGGTTCAAAAAGATAGATTAATTCAATAAAGAAGTCCAAAATTTCATCAATATTCAATAATGGAATATCTTCACTTTTACAGTAATTACAATTTCCTATTTTTGAAGGAGATGATTCAATATATTTTCTTAGCTCCAAATCGTTGAAGCAATGAGGGCAAACAAACATGATGCATTGATTTATTTTATGTAATTGATTGAATTAGCTCCAGGTGGTTTTTAATTGATATTTTTTTTACCATTCCTAAACCTGGATACTTTTCTTCACTAAAATATTTTCTTAGCTCGTCAGACGCTAACGTATGAATTTCATTATCATTTAAAAACAAAACCGCTTTTCTTACTGCTTCTGCAAATTTCCCCTGAACATTCTCCTGACCTTCATTGGATTCTGATGTAAAATGTCTTATCCAAATTTCATCTTCTTCATTTTGATAGGTTAAATGAATGACAACAGCATAAGGAGATGTTCCTCCCTCTGTGAATTCGCTTGAAACAACAGTATAATCAGAGAAACCATTAAATCCTTCTGTATCAAAAAAAAGATGCTCCTCTGTGAATAATTCAGGACCTAATTCTTTATAATCTGCATTTCTATTTTGTTTATGAAAGCAATCATTCAATCTAATTATCTTTTTATCTATTCCTCTGATTTTTCTCTTTATCCGTTGTTGCTGTGAAACAATAGCCTCGATACTTGGAGCTTTTATTAATGAAATTGCTTCTTGAGAACCTAAATCTACAGAATCGCCTAAAATGAGTATGATGTTTTTCAGGTCCGCCTCTTCTATATAACTTTTAATTGATAATGAATTACTTGGCGTAACAATGAATGCAGGATGCCATTTACTGCCTATTAAATCCTCCTTTAACAAATCATATACATCTTGACGCCCTTCCAATTCACCAACCTTAGGGTTTAATACTAACGAGAAGGAAAAATCAAACTTTTTAAACTTGCCAATGGCAATTTTCAGACTATTTACTGACAGTTTAACAGGTTCAATAATTGGAATTACTTTTTGTTCAGAACCATAGTTTTCTTGTGCAAATTCACGGAGCGCAATTAATTCAAATTGTCGTCCTCTTAAATAAGGAAAATACATATGCTATAATTTAATGGGATTATTCAGTTGATCAATGATATTTTGATATTTTTTTTGATTTAAATTCATTGCCAATGCTACCTGGCGAAGTTCAAGCTCAAATTTAGTCAAAATTTCAATATTAAATTTTCTGCTCTTTATAGCTTCAATAAATAATTCATTCAGTCTTCTGGGAGGTATGTCTTTGAACAAACCCAAACAGACATCATACATGTTAAAGCTAGTCATTTGAGGTAAATAACCATAATAGGCTTTAACTACGGATTGATACTCTTTTGTCCTGAGACATTTCATGGCTATTTCAGCATCAAAATTATGGTTTTCAGTGGCAGGTCTGTCTTCTGTCAAGTAAATCTTCCCTTTTGTATAATGCAAAGCTATCACACCAGAATGCTCATCTTCTTTTAAATATTTTTCTGTTTGAGAAGAATCTGTCACTATATAATTGAAATTAAAAAGCTTTTTATAATCCGTTAACTGTCCTTTAAGTCGTTTAGGACTATCCATTTTCGTTTTAATCTCAAAGGTTTTACTATATCCATTAAATAAGGTCAAATCTGCAACTGATTTTCCAACCTTGAACTCACTAAAAGCTACAGTATTCTTTAAACTATAGTGTTTGATAATAGCTTCATTAATGATGCTATTTTTAAAGAAATATTCATTACGATAATTCTTGCCCAGCTGATTATACGCGAATTTGATATAATCTAGATAACTTTCAAATTGGCCTTTTTCTAGAGCCCTTGAATCATATTTAGCAATCCTACTTTGTAAAAAAGATAAATCACCCAGTTTTAACAGCTTCGCAAAGGCTGTAGTTGAGAAAATACCGGCGTAACTTCTCAATTTATGTTTTTCTGTATTACAGATGGGGTGATTCATAGCTTGAGGCGAATATAATATAATTAGCAACTAAAGTAAATAATTTGTTTCTCTAAATTTACTTCATTCAAAACAAAAATTAACAACAGATTGTTTATGGATTCTTTACAATTCCAATCTTGGCAAGATTTGCAATCCGACCATATAGAACTGAGCTATCGGATTGTAAATCCGATAAAGCTAGGTTTTAAGCTCTTTACTAAATGTTATTTCGACAGATTGCAGTGAAGGAGAAATCAGAAATTATTAGTAATAGTCTTCGTGCTCAAATCCCTAAAAATTCCTTATAATTGTATACTCATTCAATAGGTATATAAACCAGAATCAATGACCGCTAAATCACCGAAGAAACCCTATGGAATCTTCACCACTTTTTTACTGCATTTACATCCTCCAATGGTGGATAAATCTGCTATAAAATTCACTCGAACTTTTGGACTAGGAGGCATCAACGCCTTGCTATTTATTATATTGGCTATTACCGGCATACTCCTACGATTCTCCTATTTACCGGCACCAGAACACGCCTACGAAAGCATACTAAATTTGCAGAACCAAACTTTCTTGGGTGGACTCCTCCGAAACCTTCATCATTGGTCGGCTAAATTGATGGTGGTGACTGCATTCTTGCATCTGCTTCGGGTTTTCTTTACCCAATCTATCTATTTTGAACGAAAAAAAAACTGGTATTATGGTCTTTTGCTTTTTGCAATAGTTCTGGCATTTAACTTCACGGGATATTTACTTCCCTGGGATCAGCTTTCATTTTGGGCCGTTACTGTAGTGAGCAATATGCCTTCTTATATCCCATTTATTGGCGATGGCTTGTCCAACTTCCTTAGAGGAGGACCAGAAGTGGATGGCCACACTTTATTGAATTTCTATAATCTACATACCTCTATTCTTCCCTTGCTTTTTGTGGTGATGATGTCGCTTCACTTCTATTTAGTAAGAAAAGCAAAAGGCGTTACCGTTCAAAATCCAGAGGAAAGAGAAATGGTGAAAGTAAACCCTAATTTAGTGATACGAGAAGCATTAGTAGCCTTAGCTTTGTTTTTAGGTCTATTGATTTTCTCCATGATTTTTGCCGCGCCTCTTTTGGATTATGCAAATCCACTACTAAGCCCGAATCCCATTAAAGCACCTTGGTATTTTGCGGGTATGCAAGAATTATTGATACATATTCATCCCACCTTGGCTATTCTCATTGTCCCTCTTAGCTTGATCGGGTTTCTATTATGGATTCCGAATCAAAAGATTAATACTCAGAATATTGGAAAATGGTTTTATAATGAAAGAGGCAAAAGCTTACTGCTTTACTCCTCCTTACTCTCTGCCTTCTTTACATTTGCTATAGTATTAGTCAATGAATATTTTCTCACTGAAATGCTACTTTCAGGCCCTCCTCTTATTTTGGGCTTGGTGCCTTTCTTACTTTATATTGCATTGACTTTGGGCATTATATTCTTCCTCCAAATGAAATTTAAAATCGATAAAATTGAATTATTCAATGCTTTGTTTAGCATCATATTTTGTTCTTATTTAATATTGAGTATCATCTCCATCTATTTCAGAGGAATCAATATGGAATTAATATTTTAGCACCATGACCATGAAATTTAATAGAAGAGGATTTATAAAAAAAGGCGTCATTGCATTGATTGGTGCTCAACTGGGATATCTGTTTTTTGATTCCTTTAAAAAGAAAGGGGAAAATGAGGAAGACCAGCATTGGTATGAGGTAGGTCCCATCGGTAATCTAGAAGCCAATACCATTTATCCTTTCCAGAGTGGGCAATTCTATCTTTCAGTATTGGAGGATGGTGGAATATTGGCATTCTCTGTAAAATGCACCCATTTGGGCTGTGTGATTCAAGCTCAAAAAGATGGCTTTATCTGCCCTTGCCATGCTTCATCATTTAATAAATATGGCGAAGTGATGTCGCCTCCAGCCACTCGCGCCTTGGATACTTTCGACATCAAAGTAAGAAACGGAATCCTTTTCGTTGATCATCAAAATGCAAAGAAAAGATCTCAATTCGAAAAACCTCAAATCACCTACGCCTAAATGAAAGATAATCAAAAATATAAAAGAATCATACAGCTCTTAGGCTTTCTCGCCTTAGTGATGATTCCCCTATACTTGCTTTTACAGGTTTATGTTTTTCCTCAAGAAGATTCTTCCACTCCTAAAGAACCTCAATATGTAGGAGGACAAGTATGTCTAGAATGCCACCAAAAGGAATTTGAAGACTGGAAAGGTTCTGATCATGATTTAGCTATGACTGAAGCTACTGAAGAATTCGTACTGGGAGACTTTTCCGATGCTGAAATCAATAGAAATGAAATCATCCATAAAGCCTATAAAAAAGGTAAAGACTTTTTTGTCCTTACAGATGGAGCTGATGGAGAAATGCAGGAGTTTCAGATAAAATACACCTTTGGACATTATCCTTTGCAGCAATATTTAGTAGAATTTGAGGAAGGTAGATTACAAACATTAGCCTTAACTTGGAACAGTAGAGACAGTAATTGGTATTATATGGCCGATTCAGTTTATAGAGACATGAACGTGAATCACGAGAACTGGCTGCATTGGACCAATCAATCACAAAACTGGAATTCCATGTGTGCCGATTGTCATTCTACCAACCTTAAGACTGGTTACCAACACGAAAGTCAATCTTATAATACCACTTGGTCGGAAATCGATGTGAGCTGCGAAGCCTGTCATGGACCTGCTTCTGAACATATGATATGGGCCGAGAAACCTGAGTATTTGCGCTCAAGAGAAGCGAAAATGGGTTTAAGTGTTCAAACCTCTAATATTGATAATGAAGCTTTTGTAAATATTTGTGCCCGTTGTCATTCACGCCGAGCCTCATTATCTGATTATGCTCCCCATGATCAAAGTATGTATAATCACATGATTCCTGTATTACCGGTGGAGCCTCAATTTCATATCGATGGTCAGATTTTGGATGAAGATTATGTTTTTGCATCCTTCACCCAAAGTAAAATGTATATGAACGATGTGAAGTGTAATGATTGCCATAATGTACACAGCGGCCAACTTATTTTACAAGGAAACGCACTTTGCTTACAATGTCACCAGGCAGATACTTATGACAGTCCTCAACATCATTTTCATAAGGCAAAAGGGGAAGACGGTAAAGGCTTAATATCTGAAGCAGGTGAGTTTTTCGATGTTGGAAGTGGCACCGAATGTATCAACTGCCACATGCACGGACAAAACTATATGGGAGTGGATTATCGCCGCGATCATAGCTTTAGAATTCCTCGCCCGGATTTGACAAAGAAGCTAGGTTCTCCCAATGCTTGTAATCAATGTCACACCCAAGAAACTGCTGACTGGGCACAAACTTATATAGAGAAATGGCATGGTAGCAGTAGACCATTTCAATATGGAGAAGCTTTTCACAATGCCAATTTGGAAACCCTAGGTTCCGATGAGCAATTGATTAAGATGATAGAAGATGAATTATATCCTCTCAATATCAGAAGTGCTGCCATCATGTATTTGGGGCAACAAAGCCATCCAAGAACTAAGGAAATCATATATCAATCCTTAAAAAGCATTCATCCGCTCATTCGTATTTACAGCATCAGGAAGATGGATGTGCAAGACCCTGACGATTTAGAACAACTCTTCCCGCTTCTTTATGATGAAACTAAGGCCGTCAGAATAGAAATGGCCTCTAAGCTTGCTCTTATTCCTGCAGAATATATTCCTGAGAAACATAAAGAAATGCTCCAAAAAAATGGAGAGGAGTATTTGGAGGTTCTAGAATTTAATAGCGACTTTCCTTTGGGCAAATATAATTTGGGTAATTACTATTATAATAGAGCCGATCATCAGAATGCTGAGAAGTATTATTTAATGGCATTGGAGCAAGATCAAGATTTGCATCAGTTAAAAATGAATTTGGCCATTATGTATAGTGGGATTGGCAGAGCTGTGGAGGCCGAAGAATTATTGGCCAACTATATTGAAGCCGTGCCTGAGGATTATTCGGTCTATTATAATTATGGTTTGATATTGGCAGAAAACAAGAAATATGAGGAGTCTATAAAATACTTAAAAATTGCTAGTGATCAACTTCCTCAAAATTCCAGAGTAGATTATAATATTGCCATGCTTTATGAGTTTGAAAAGGACTTGAAGAAAACCGAATTCTATCTTTTGAAAGCCCTAAAGAAAGAAAATAGTGAAAACAATTATTCCAATTTATATCAGTTTTATAACAGAACACAACAGCAAGTTAAGGCTGAAAAATTGGCGAATGAAATTCGAAATGTATTTAGGGAATAATATATAATATTATGGGATTTGCAGAATCAGGAGCTACAAGATTAAAAAACAATAGGAACTTGATTGGCCAAAAGGCTAAAATGAATGATGCTCATTTGAAACTTGGAAAATCGAATAAAAATACGAAGAAGCATAAAAATAAAATGACGAAAGATGAATTTGATAGATTCAAATTTGAGCTTCAAAATAAAAAAGAAAAGGATAACAGAAGATCGGTTCTAACTTTAGTGTTTTTAGCTTTATTAGCCATATTATTTGTTGTTTTATTATTGGTGTTTTTAAATTAAAAGAAATAAATTAAAGGATGAACCCAAGAAACTGTCTCCTTATAATTATCATTCTTTCTTTTGCAAACAGCATTAATGCTCAGTCCTTTGATGATTTGATTATCACTAAGAAGAAAGATAGCATTCATTGTAAAATCACTTTGATAAATGATTATAGTATTTTCTATGACTACAAAAAGAAGAAAAATACTAAATCTACTTTTATTTCAAAGACAGAAGTTTTAGAATACTTATCGGAGACATACAAGGTAGATGAAAACCTGAAATTCTCAAGGAATTACCCTAGCTGTGATACCTGCAAAAACTGGATCGTATTAAAATCCGATGATACTTTATTTTATAATATCAAATTGAATTTACTCATAAAAGAGGGATATCACTTTAGCGAATTTCGAGTTAAAGAAAAAGAATCCATTTCATATTATACTTTTGACGTCATTAAATCAGCTCTTTGGAATAATGCATATTATTATTCCTTTAACTTATCGAATAGGGAAATCTTTGACTCAGAAAATAAAAATATTTTACAAAACGTTCTTCAAAAGGAGTTCGTTGGTTATGAAAAATATAGTGGACGATTAAAAATAGTCGAGTTCTTTTATGAAATTCTTCAATTTAACGACTATAGTACACACATAGAACTTGGTTATTGTATCCTAGATAAATCAGAATATGTCTATATCCCCAATAATAGAAAGGGATTCATTGAAGTGATAAGAAAATATATTACTGAAAATCCGAAATTACTTGAAGCCATAGAAAACAAAGAGTTCAAATACAAAGATCTTGAAACGATAATAAAAATCTATAATCTAGAGTAGTATTTAGAAAATAAAACATCATGAACTCAACAGAAATATTAGCCAAAAAACTAAAGCAACTCTACTCCTATCAAAGCTTAAATCAAATGACGATAGAGCTCATAGCTGCCTATCAAGCCAAAAGCCAGAATTTAATTCAAGCTATTGCACATAAAGTTTTAGATTCTTCTGAGGAGTCTTTCACTCGACAATTCTCCAAGATTATTCAATTATTCCATCCTGATAAAGAGACTTATTGGAAACAAAGGATAGACGAGTTATTGGAGTATGAGGATTTGGAAGAACTAAGAAAATTAAATAGTATAACAATTGTTCAGGCCTTATTGAAAGAAGGAGTTAGAGAACAAGAAACTATAGATCCTGAGGTAGATTTTGAGAGTGAATATGTATGGGAAGAACAAGCAGATGAATACAGTTTCCACGAGGAAGAAGAATTTATGGAGGAAGAAATCATGGACCAGGAACCTGACTATATTAGTTTCTACGATGCCATAAAACTCAGAGAACTCGGAGACCTCATTAAGACTTTCCCCACCTATTACCTCGAAGACTTTGATGAATTTGAATTGGCCTCCTCCAAAATCGATTCCTTAGATGGACTGCAATATTGCAAACATGTAGAAGTTCTCGATGTCTCGGATAATGAAATTGCTGACCTTTCAGTACTTTGGGAACTCACCCAAGTCAAAGAACTATATTTGGCTCATAATCAGATTTTCGATATCGATGTATTGAGTAATTTGGTAGGATTAAAATCGCTGGATATTTCATTTAATCAGGTTGATGATATCTCCCCTCTTTTTATGTTAGAGGAATTGGAGTTTGTGAATTTGATGGCTAACCCTATTCCAAAAATACAAATGGAGAAGTTAAAAGATAAAGGCGTTCAAATTCTGTTTTAAGCAACAAAGTATACACCTCAAAAACAAAGTTTTAAATAAAATATTTAACACTTGTTGCTAACATTTTACTGTGTACCTTTGCAAAAAATTTGACTATGATTGTTTTTGAAGATATGAACCTGATTAAGAGCTTAAGAAATGCTATTCAGGATTTAGGATTAGAGCGCCCCACCCCCATTCAGATTGAGTCTTTCAATCCTGTATTATCAGGACAAGATTTAGTTGGAATCGCGCAAACGGGTACTGGTAAAACCTATGCCTATACTATTCCTATTCTTCAAGGATTAAAGTTCTCCAAACAAGATCATCCTCGTGTTTTAGTCATTGTTCCTACTCGTGAACTCGTACTTCAAACTTCCGAAAACATTCGAAACCTCTGTAAATACAGTAATTTAAGAGTACTTGGAGTTTATGGTGGAACCAATATTAATACTCAAAAGAAAGCAGTTGCTCAAGGCTGTGATATCTTGGTAGCTACTCCTGGTCGCCTTTTCGATTTGGCAGTTACCAAAGTCCTTACTTTAAAAGGTATCAAAAAACTAGTTATTGATGAGGTAGATGTGATGTTGGATTTGGGTTTTATCCGTCAGTTAGAATCTATCTTTGAGATGATACCTGAAAAGCGTCAAAACTTGATGTATTCAGCTACCATGACGGAAGAAGTAGCCACTTTGATTAATGAGTATTTCTTGACTCCAAAAACCATTTCTATAGCTATAAGTGGTACTCCTTTAGATAATATTGCTCAAACCGTTTATCCTGTCCCCAATTTTCATACAAAAATAAATCTTCTCTCTCATTTATTAAGTGATGAGAAAAAATTCTCCAAAGTTTTAGTCTTTACGCCAAGTAAAAAAGTGGCCGACTTAATATTTGAAAAGCTTACGGAAGAGTACGAAGAGCAAATGTGTATTATTCACTCCAATAAATCGCAAAACTATCGTGAACGTTCTGTTCGTGATTTTGATGCTGGAGAAAATAGAATCATGATAGCCACCGATGTGATGGCTAGAGGGCTGGATTTAGATAAATTGAGTCATGTGATTAGCTTTGACACACCAACATTTCCTGAAAACTATATGCATAGAATTGGTAGAACGGGTCGTGCAGAACAACAAGGAAAATCTATATTATTCTTCACTCCCTACGAAGAGAAATATAAAGATGCCATTGAGGAATTGATGTCTTATGAAATACCAAAAAAGAAATTTCCTAAAGCGGTAGATATTTCAAGAGAACTTACTGCTGAAGAAAGACCAAAAGGCTTAGAGATAAACAGTATACACAAGTTGCCAGCCGTTATACAAGGTGGAAAAGCTTTTCATGAAAAGAGTGAAAAGAACTCCAAAACCAACCAAGGAGGTTCTTATAAAAGACTAATCAAGAAGAAATATAAGAAACCTAAAACTAAAGGGGATAAGATTTTTAATAAGAAATATAAGAAGAGATAAATTCACTTATAATTTTTCAGGCTATTTACAATAGAAATAGTGAATTATAAGAAGCTACTGAGTAACCGATTTATTCCTCCATTTACCACTGGCATAATAGACAAAGGCCAAGCCCATACCAAAGAACCAGCCAATGGGGATACCCCACCAAATACCTATTCTGCCCATTTCTTCAGCCATCAAATAAGATGCAGGAATTCGTATAAACCAAAGTGCAACGAGCGTGATAAACATAGGAATTAATGTGGCTCCCGCTCCTCTTAATACTCCATTTACTACAAACATTAAACTAAATAGCACATAAAATGGCGCTACTACTCTTATATACTCAACCCCTACCTCAATCACTTTGGCATCATCAGAAAAAGCCATCACAATTTGACGTGGAAATAGCATATAAACCGTTGTAACAATTATGGTCAGAATGGTACTTAAAATCAAAGTAGAAAAGAATCCTGCCCTGACTCTTCCTGGTTTATTGGCACCAATATTTTGCCCAACAAAGGGAGCTACTGCAGCCGAAAATGCCATGGCTAACATAGCTGGAACCGAATCAATTCTCATCCCAACGCTATAAGCAGCAACGGTGTCTGTTCCAAATTTATTGACAATCCCAAACAAAGCTACCATACCAAAAGCTACAAAGGTTTGCTGAAAACCTGTTGGCAATCCAATTTTTACACTTTGGGTAAATATCTTCTTATCGAACTTTAACCTACTAGGATGCAGCGTTAATAAGTCATGAGTTTTATTTAAATATATAATTCCAGTAATAAAAGCTCCTCCTTGTGCAATAATGGTAGCGAAAGCAGCTCCTCCCACTCCCCAATGAAATACACCTATGAATAACCAATCTAATAGAATATTTATTAAAGTGGCAATGATAGTGAAGTATAAAGGTGTTTTAGAATCACCCAACCCGCGTAGAATAGCATTGGTCCCTGCAAAGCCAAAAAACAATACATTTCCAGACATATATATCTGCAAATACTTCACTGCTTGTGGCAAAACATCTTCAGGCAAATCGGTGAATTCGAATATTTGACGAGCAAAAACTATCCCCAACACACTTAAGGCTGCAGAAGCAAAAAACATAAAAATATAGAGGGTATCAATAGCTCGCTTAACCGCTTCATTATTCTTGGCACCATAATATTGTGAAATGACGACAGTAGAACCAGATCCAATTCCTATTACAAAAGATATTAAGGCAAAGATAACGGGGAAACTAGCTCCTACAGCAGCTAGGCCTTCTTTACCCACATAATTCCCAATAAATATGCTGTCAACAATATTATATAATTGCTGAAACAGACTACCAAACAAAATTGGAATGGCAAAGTTTAAAATCAATCGGGTTTCACTACCTTTTGTAAAATCTTTCATTCAATTATTTAAGAGCTGCAAATGTAGTTATTATGCTGCATTTTAAAAGTTAAAAATATATAGCCCTAAAGATAGTATCAACAAAAATCAATATTGAAATCATGCTTTTTTAGAGTCAATATAAACTATAATCTGGTATCATTTCAGGCTCTATATTTTGTAATTTTGATGTTTAAATGAACTACAAACACTTAAATAAAAATATTATGTCAGAAAGTTTAAGAGGAACAAAAACAGAGCAAAATTTATTGAAAGCATTTGCTGGTGAATCACAAGCAAGAAACCGTTATGAGTTCTTTGCTAAGCAAGCTAAAAAAGAAGGATTTGTACAAATAGCTAATATTTTCCAAGAAACAGCCGACCAAGAAAAAGAACATGCCAAGCGTTTTTTTAAATTCCTAGAAGGTGGAATGACAGAAATCACTGCTACTTTCCCATCTGGAATTATTGGTACTACTGCTGAGAACTTAAAGGCTTCTGCAGAAGGTGAAAATGAAGAATGGACTGATTTATATCCTGAATTTGCAAGAATAGCAGAAGAAGAAGGTTTCAAGAAAATAGCTGTAGCTTTTAAAATGATTGCAAAAGTAGAAGCAGAACACGAGAAACGTTTCTTAAAGCTTTTACAAAATATTTCTGAAGACCAAGTTTTCATGAAAGATGGAAAGGTTTGGTGGAAATGCTTGAACTGTGGTTATATCTACGAGTCTGCAAAAGCTTTAGAATTATGCCCAGCTTGTCTTCACCCACAATCATATATGCAAGTTAAAGAAGATAATTATTAAATCTTCCTAACCTGAATAATTCATGCGATTAGTTTGTATCAGATGTGAGGCGACTAACTCAGTAGGCATAGTAGCCTATTTCAATAAGTTAGCAACAAAGCAGATGGCATGAATTAATCAGGCTAATATTTAATTCATTAGAGACTACCTGAAATATCATACTTAGTGTAGAAATATTTAAGTATTGAAGATATCCTTATATCAGACAGTCTCTTTTTTTATATTTGCAACATGCGAATACTCACATTTACTCTATTTCTACTTATCAATTTATCTTCATTTGGTCAATGTCAAATTATTGGTCACATAAAGGATGTTAAAGACAGCACCTACCTCTACCTTCAAGAAAATAGAGGAGGTAAATACCATACTATAGATTCATGTTTACTAGATAAACAAGGGAAATACGAGTTCGGTGGTCAATTTGCAACAGGTTATTATTCCTTAATGTTAGAACCTGATAATTGGGTGCAGTTTATTATTAGCCCCAATGAAGATTTTATTCAAATTGACTTTTCATCTCCCCAACTTAGAAACCATCTGGAAGTGACAAAATCCAATAATAATATCGAATTATGGAATTTTATCAGGTTTAGAAACCTCATCAAATCTAAGATATCGGAAAATAGTATTGAAAAATCTTATGCTGCAAAAGAAAACATAGAACTCACTCATTTTGAAAATATAGAAGACAGTTTGAATTTGGGTTATCACCAGTTTTTAATAAAGACTTATCAAGAAAAACCCACATCCTTTTTCGCCAAAACCATCATCAGTGATATTGAAATAGATCAAAAGGAAGACTTTTTTAAATATACTTTTTTTGAGGATGCTGAACTAATAAGGTCTGGAGTATTGACCCATCAGGTGATGAAATACCTCCAATTTCATACAGACTATACAGAGGATGGTTTTATCCAATCTGTTGACGAGATTTTAGAGCAAGCTTCAGTAAATCATGAAGTATATGAGTTTATTTTAAACTACCTCCTAGAATTGTTTAACGAGGTTGGACCAGATGTGGTTTTAGACTATCTAGTAGAGCATTATGTGATTGGAGATGCCTGTAGCGACATGACTTATTCCGATGCCTTAAATGCAAAATTAATTGCCTACAAGAATTTACAAATTGGCAAGAAAGTAGCCAATGTGAGTATATTTAATCATGAAGGCATTATGATGAATCTTTATGACTTATGTAGTTTTTCGAAACTAAATATTCTCTTTTTTGGTTCTAGCGCCTGTCATTTTTGTCAAGAAGCTATTCCGCAGTTAAAAGAACTGATTCAAGAACCCTCCAATAAAGATATTAAAATCATCTATATATCTCTTGACACAGAGGCCGAGGCTTGGCTTTCTCCCATTCCAAAAGATACCCAACAGTGGGTTTACTTATCAGAGCTCAAAGGTTGGGATTCAAAATCGGCTGAGATTTATCAAGTTCACAAAACTCCAAGTTATTACCTCCTCGATGCTAATGCCAATATACTTAGTAAACCTCGTAGCGTGGATGAACTGCAAAAAGACATGGATTTTCTTAATAAAAAGTAATGCATTTACAGGCTTAGTCTATTGGAATAAACATATGGTTTTCATGATAGACAAACGTATCACCACTACCAAGCCCATCTTGCCTAACGATTCATGAGCCACTAATTTTGGTGCATGAAAAAGAATCAAAAGTATAGCAAGTCAAATATGTTTCCTGTTATTAAAAGTTGGCGGGAGGGCAGTTTATCTCAAGGGCAGTTTTGTAAAGAAAACGAATATTGTATTTCCACTTTTCAATATTGGCTAAAGAAATACCGAGAAGAGTATCCCGATAAAAAGAAGAAAAACAA
>NZ_JABKBZ010000099.1:0-15280 GCF_013166635.1 Lentimicrobium sp. S6
TTTATTGTTAATTGTTTGATTATCAGTCACAAAGATAATAAATACTCATGAAATCTCCTAATTTTATGGTCAAAAATATCACCATTAACAACTGAATTTCAGATAGTTAAAAACCGAACTCAGGTTATAATGTAAATGCAAAATATCCTAACGAAGTTTTAAGCCATACCAGTTCTGGTTTTCAGAGTGGAGTTCAAATGGCAGCTTTAGTTTATTATCCATTGCAATATAATCCTATAACGGACAAGCTTTATCTTACAACCCAATTGGAGTATCGTATTATTTTTTCTGATGCGGCTCATCAGCCCATATCACCACGCCGTATGAGTCAGCAAAATTATGATAAAAGCAAAGATTACCTTAAAACCCAAGTTGAAAACCCAATAGATATTGATATTTATTTTCAATTGGAAAAGAACGATCCTGTATTGTCATCTCCTTTTATGCCCGATGAATTTCCAAACTTTAATGGACAGGCTGTAGAATATATCATTATTACAAATGAAGCTTTGGCGGATGGTTTTCAGGAAATAGCCGATTGGAAAACGAAAAAAGGAGTCCCCGCTTTAGTAAAAACGGTAGAGTGGATATATGCTAATTATGATGGAGTAGATAAGCCCGAGAAAGTTCGGAATTTTATAATTGATGCCTACCAGAATTGGGGAACCCAATATTTTATGCTGGGAGGCGATAGTGATGTGGTGCCAGTTAGGTATGCTTGGATGAGCCCTTTTAATAGTGCCTTAGATTCTAGAGGCCCCTTTGTAGCTGCCGATATGTATTATGCCTGTCTCGATGGTAATTGGAATGCCGATGGCGATGCTGCTTTTGGCGAAGCCAACTGGAATAGGGAAAATGATGGGACTTTTGAACAAGGTGATGATGATGCAGATTTAGATCAGGTAGATCGCTTGCCCGATGTGTATATAGGGCGTATTCCGGTAGAGGATTATATGGAAAACCAAGAGTATGTGGAATTAGAAAACTTTAAAACCAAGTTTTTTGAGTATATAAAAACTTCGCAGGGTAATGAAAATAATGTATTGCTTTTTTCCTCGATGGGAAGTATAAATCATTTACAGCCAGCATTTCCTTCGACAGTTAATTTTACTACACGATATAATACTAATAATTATGATAATATGGATGTTCTTGCCGAATTTAATGGCAGTGGGTCAAATAATACCAATTATCATATAATAAGTGGTCTGGGGCATGGTGGTCCTACCTCATTTGCTGCTGCTGATGGATCCTTAAATCGTGCCCATATGGATGCTTTAACCAATACTGATAGGGGTATGATTTTCTGTATGAATCATTGTTCTACAATGCCATGGGATAAGAACACTGTTACTGAGCATTTTTTGACTGCTGAAAATGGAGGTATAGCTGTAACTGCAAATACTGAGATAAATTGGTCTGATATGGTTAGTTCTCATACAAAACCATTTTTGCAAAATCTTTATGATGTTGACAATATAATTGGAACGTCATTTAATTCCGTAAAATCTATATTTTTTAGTTCTAGTTATAAAGATAACAGAAGAAGAATACAGTTTTTCGATTTTCATTTAGCCGCAGATCCAGAAATGCCAGTTTGGACTGATAGTCCCGATTTGCAAAACCCATTGGTATTAACTACACCTACTAGTGTAGAAACTGGAGAACAAGTCATTAATATCAGCATTGGTCAGCTAGCAACGGGAGTAGAGGCTGTACTTTGTTTATATAAAGAAGACGAAGTATATAGTCGTGAAAATATAGTTGGTACAGGGAGTAATATTAGTGTAAATATTAATTGCACACCCAATACCACAGGAATTTTATATGCTACACTCACTGCTAAAAATTGCCTGCCGGTTGAAAAACAAATACAAGTAACTAGTAATAATGGTATTCATCTTTTTGTTACAGATCTCTCTATTAATGGGGATGAAAATATCGATGCTGGTGAAACTATCAACTTAGGTATTGAGCTAAGTAATTCCGGACAAAGTTATTCCAGTAGTATTCAAGCTACAATAAGCACTGCAGATGCTTTCATAAATATTCAAACTGATCAATCTTCTTATAGTAATATTGGTGGTGGACAGAGTGCATGGGGGCAGAGTAATTTTGTTTTTACTGTGGATAATGATATTACCGAAAATCAGAATGCACAATTTCTTATCACTATTACTGACAATAGTGGGGATACTTATACTGATAATGTATATTTGGAAGTTAGGGCACCAAAACTGTTGCAAGGTAATAGAATAATTACTTATACCACAAATGGAAATGGCACCGTTGAATCTGGTGAAAATGTAAAATTCAACATGGAATTATTGAATAATAGCACGTCCTTATTGCAGAATGTAACGGCAGTATTAACATCAGCTTCACCTTATGTAAGTAATATAATGCAGAATCAAGGTAATTATGGTAATATTAGTTCTTATGATAATCAAACAAATACAAATGATTACTACTTTACAGTTGCCAATAATTATCCTGGTGAACCAGAACCTTTGATTTTTAGTCTAGAGGTTACCAATAATTTCGGACAACAATGGACATTAGATTTTGATCTTCTTGATAAGCCAAACATAGATAATATCAATATAGGCTTTAAAGGAAAGACAACAAGTATAGACTTGTTTTGGACTTCCTATGAAAATATTTTAGGCTATAATATATATAGAAGTGATACACCAAATGGTCAATTTGTAAAATTGAATACTTTTGGTATACTATCTTCTGCTTTATTTGAGGATATAGGTTTGCAAGAGCTTACATCATATTATTATAAAGTATCAGCAATATCTTTGACTGGTAATGAAAGTGAGTTGTCAGATGCACAACAAGCCTGGACTTCTTTAGCGAGTCACCCAGATTGGTTCCCAATTACAGTTTCAAATGAAGAGCATGGAAAAACACTATGGGGTTCTCCTAATATAGTTGATTTGGAAAATGATGGTGAGCAGGAGATTTTTATTAACACAGGTAAAGGTGAAGATGGGTTTAATATCGGAGCTATATTTGGCTTTAGAGAGGATGGAGAAGAGCTTTACGATATTGATGATAACCCAACATCGGTAAGTGGTTTTGCCAATATCGGTATCAGTATGACCAGTACCCCTGCTCTGGGCGATATTGATAACGATGGTGTAATGGAAGTGGTTTCTGCCACCCGAATGGGAGATCCTGAATCTGATGCAACTAAATACAGGGTCTATGCTTATAAAAATCAGGATATAATTGCCCCCTTTGGGAAACCCGATTTAATGTGGGAAAAACAAATTAATTATAAAAACTTTAATGGTGTAGTCTTAGCCGATTTGGATGGCAATAGTACACTTGAAATTATCATCCCAAACCAAAAAGGAGCATACCTAGAGGTTCTTGATTGCAATGGTAATAATTACATTAATCCAATATATACAGGGGATAATTCTTCAAATAATGATGGAGTAAGTATGCCTGTTGCTGTTGATTTGGATAATGATGGAAGCAAAGAAATTGTAATTGGGCTCAAGGGAGGAATCTATATTTATAATCATGATGGGTCCGATTTTGTTGCCAATACTAATCCAGTATATACAGATGCAGGGCGAATGGATTGCCCAGTTATAGCTGCTGATATTGATGGTGATGGGGAATTCGAGATTATATTTATGTCAATAAAAAATTATGTTGGTTACGTTTATGCATTAGAAGCGAATGGTAATTTGGTTTCTGGTTGGGATAATCATGATCATAATATTCCATTAAGTATATCTTATGGAAACTTCTATCAACTACCTTATTTTACTTATGCGGATGTAAATATGGATGGTATTTTTGAAATACTAATTGCAGATAATGAAAGATTGTTAGTATGGAATCAAACAGGTGGTGAAGTTTTAGATAAAGTTCTTCCTACAGGTTTTTTAGGTAGGTGTTTGCAACCTTTAGTTGCAGATATTGATGGGATAGATGATGAATGTGAAATCATATTAACATCAAATTATGGTGAAATATATGCATTTAAGTATAATGGGGATCCAGTAGTTGGTTGGCCTTTGTATTTGAGTGATAATACGGCCTCTATACCTTTAATTGCGGATATAAATGGAAATGGGAAAAATGAAATAATTGCTAGTTCTTATTCAGATATTTTTATATGGGATACAGAAGGAAGTGCAGCAATGAACGAATGGGGAAGATTCCGATTGAACTCATATAATAATGCGGTTTATGATAAATCATGTTCCTATAATCCCATTCCAATGGAAATTAGTGGAAATGCCAGCTGGAATACTGAACGAGTTATTGATAGTGATGTTATTATTAATTCAGGAACATTAACCATTAATGCCAATGTTAAACTGGCTTCTTTATCGAAGATTATTGTAAAACCTGGAGCTCAATTAATTGTAAATAATGCCAAATTAAGTAATAATTGTGCAGAGAAATGGCAGGGAATACAAGTCTGGGGGCAAAAAGATCAACCACAAGAATCCCAATATCAGGGTAAGGTTGTATTACAAAATGCAACAATTGAAAATGCCCATGAAGCTGTTAGCCTTTGGAAATCGGGTGATTACTCTAGCTCTGGAGGAATGATAACTGCTACAAATACTACATTTAAAAATAATAGGCGATCAGTATGTTTTATGTCTTACAAAAATATTCATCCTGTTTTTGGTATAGAAAGTAATTATGCTGCTAGTTTCCGACAGTGTGAATTTATAGCAGATAATGATTATATATTGGATAATCCTTTCCATACTTTCCTTTCGATGTGGGAAGTTAGGGGTGTTCAAGTAAAGGGGTGTAAGTTTATTAATAATGCGGCATTTGATGGTCATGCTCTTTATACTTTAAATGCAGGTTATCGTTTAGATGGCTTTTGTGATGGAGCGACTGGCCCTGATGGCTGTTTGCCTCAACACTGGGACAAGAATGAATTTTTAGGTTTCGAAAAAGCTATTGAATCTTCAAATTCCAATCAATTGCAATATGCTATAAATATTGAAAGTTCTTTATTTGATGCTAATGATTATGGCATTTATTTTACAGGGATCACCAATGGAGCTACTGTTCTTTTCAATGAATTCTATGTTGGTTTTGATGGCAATAGCTTTGAAAAGGGAATATGTAACTATGCTAGTGGTAGAGGTATTCAATTAAATGAATGTTTTAATTTCACTGTTGAGGAAAACAAATTCTTTGAATCACAAAGTAATCCATCGGGTAATGATGTGGTTGGGGTTTTGGTTAATAACTGTGCTTCTGAATATGAAGAGATTTATAAAAATGAGTTTACTGGTTTAACGGTGGGTAATCAGGCGGAAGGAGTTAATCAGCTTTGGAAATCAAAAGAGGTGAATTTTGGTTTAACTTATAATTGTAATATAAATCAGAATAATACCATAGACTTTTATGTAGCTCCTGATGCTAGCATTCGAAGCTTAATCGGAAGTGCCAATATGCCGGCAGGTAATACTTTTTCTTCTACAAACCCTCAGTTTAAAAATGATGGTTTAACAAGTATCGATTATTATTACAATATGAATGAACCAGATGAAGTATTAACCTATGTTTCAAATGGAGGATGGGGTTCCATTACGGCTATACCTATTAGTAGTACTAACTTGTGCCCTTCAAATTATGGAACAGGTGGTGGTACCCCAATCGAATCAAAAATGGTTTTGACAGATACAGAAGTATCTCAACAAGAAGAAGTGTTTTATACCAATCATCAGGATTTTGAGGCCGTAAGTAGTTTATTGAATCAATTGAAGGATGGTGGAAGTACAGAAACAACTAGTTTGACTATTGCTGCAGCACTACCTCAAGATACATGGGAGTTAAGAGCCAATTTATTAGGGATGTCTCCATATTTGTCAGAAGATATATTGAAAGAAGCTTCTGATAGAACTGATGTATTACCAGAGAGTGTATTATTTGAGATATTATCAGCAAATCCAGATGAGTTACGCAATAAGAATTTGATGGATCATTTGGAAAATAAAGAACAACCTTTACCTGATTATATGATAAATGTGCTTAAGCAAATATCAACAGGAATGAGTGCCAAGACAGCCTTGGTTAGTCAGCAAAGTATGCATGCTGATTTAAAAGATAAAGCGGCCCAAGCTATTGTAAAATCAATTATTAATAAAGAAGAATATAATGTAGTAGAATTGAGAAATTGGTTGGGGAATCTTCAAAAACTAGAATCAGATAAACAAATTGTAGGCACTTATCTTTATGAAGAAGATTATACATCTGCAACTAGTTTGTTAAATATGATACCAAGCTTGTATGAACTTGAAGGTGATGATTTGCAGTCGTTTAATGACTTTAAGGGCTTGATGAATATTCAAATTGGTTTAGGTCAACAGGGAAAGAATATTTTTAATCTTTCAAATGCTGATAAAGCACAATTATCAGACTATGCAAACTACAGTACTGGTTCTGCTAAGTATGGAGCTCAAAGTATTTTAAGCTTTGTATATGGTGACGAATTTTGTGATTGTGTTTCTCCGGTTGGAAAATCAGATAAGGGAACTGAGAGTTTTAGTTATACGGAAAATGACATAGCTTCCGCTATTGGCTTAAGTGTAGTTGTAAAACCAAATCCAGCAAATGTTTATGCTTCATTTGATTATGAACTTCCAATAGGATATGAAAAGGCAAATATTTCTATTATAAATACGGAAGGAGAAGTTGTTTACCAAGATAAATTAACTGGTTCAATTGGTCAATTAACTTTGGATGTAAGTAATTATAAAAGTGGTGCTTATTTGTATAAAATACAAGTAGGGAAGTACACTTATACAGAAACATTAATTGTTCAATAAATATATAGGGAACTTATCTAAAAGCAAGGTAGATTTAATCTACCTTGCTTTTTTATTTATACCTCACAAGAATCACCCATACAATTTGGCTTTTCTTCTGGTTGCTTCAAGAGTTTTAAGTAAAGAGCTAAATAGTAGAGTTTGCAACCAATACATATCCCAAATGCCATTTCAGTAAAGATGAGAACCAAACATATAACACATAATACGCAAACTGGAATAAAATAACTTACATCATTTTGTAAGAAAAGGGAAAGGATAAAAATGGTGGAGGCTAGTGTTAATCCTAAACTCCAGGCAAAACGCTTTTGTACTGCACCAATATAAATTGGCGTTTGTTTTCTTACAAATAATCTAGCCAAAAACATGGTGGGTGCAAACCTCGGGTTGATAAATATCCCGATAATGAAATTTAACATTAAAAACCCAGAAACATAGCTTGCAACAACATAGTTGTATCGGAAATAAACTTGATTAAAAGCTACCAAACCCAATAAAAACATTATACCTGCACTGGCTCTAAGGTTTCTTTCTTCTAATACTTTAAAGGATTTGCCTTCTATGGTTTTTCCAAAATTAAAAATTGACATATTAAATTCTTTTTGGTTTAAATTAAATTGGTTAATATTTTTTTATATCGAATTAAATCGTTGCTAATTTGAGGTGCTTTTTTCACATCGAAACAAGCAAATCCTGGTAATATTTCGAATCCACAGAATTTGTAAACAGATGTGATTCCAATAAGCGCTTCATCTAAACTTTTTCCTTGAAATAGATATTGTTCTGTATCATCAAAAGCAATTTGAGGAGCGTTCCAAGTGGAAGACAGTAGAAATTGTTTGTGATGATCTGTTCCTCCTGTTCCGTATTGTTGATTGTGGTGACGAGAACGGCCATCGCTGATCACGATATTTCGTCGTTCAATCAACTTGTTAAATACTTCGTCTATATACTTTTTATAAGTCCATGGCCCAGCAAACCAATACACTGGAGTTTGAGTGATGATGAGGTTGGCCCACTCGTGCTTCTCTGCTTCTTCTTCAATGTCATAGCCAGTATCAATGGTTGTAATTTTCACTTTATGATTAGCCTCCTTAAAAATAGTGGTGGCAAATTCTACTAAATGTTGGTTTAGTTCTCCTTCAGAACTTTTATAATACTGATGTGCATTGATGATCAGTATGTTTTTTTTCTTTTTCATAGCGTGTGAGACTGTATTTTGCAAAATTAGTAATCGTGTGATTCGCTGGTGTTAATGGAATGTTATTGATTTTACGAGTATTGTATAATTTGTTAAGTTGATTTGGTTGGAGGTTTTAGAGGTTTATTAAATTGCTATGGGTTTCAACCCATTGCAATAAAAAAGCTGCCCCCAGAAGAGGACAGCTGACAAAAGGGTATGATACAGATGTTGTTTCTTTTTTAAAAACCTTTATGTTGATTATCAATTAAAAGAGGAGGTTGTATTGATAATGCAATATCTTCCCATGGAACTAACTTAAAGTTTTGTGTATTAGTTTTTCCATTGGATTTGTTCTCGCCATCTTGAGCTATAAAGAAGCCATTCGGATATTCATTCCCCATATTAAGGTTTATCACATCAATGCCATCTGTTTCGCAGGTTCCATCTATGGTTTTACCTTCTCCTATTCTAAAACTTCCTATATACTTGTGTGGGCTCTTTCTTGTAAAAATGGCATAAGAATTATTTCCTTGGCTAGATGCTAATAAGTAACCCTCACCATTTTTTGCAAAATAGATACTAAGACCTTCTACATCAGCCATTATTTCTTTTCCAATAGTGGCATCACAAACCAATTCTTTTTTAGAGTTTCTATTGCGCAGATTTAATTTCCAAATTCCAAAATCTTCCTCTCCAATAAATAGGGTTCCATTTTCATGGTCGGCGACTAAACCTTCGCATTGGTTTTCAAATTTATAGTTTCTGATATTTTTGTATCTGATACTTTGTCCATCAAAGTAAAGCAGGTTTTGTTCCAATAATCCGTCTTTTCCAATGGAGATACTGAAGATTTCTTGAGTGTCCGGATTCTTGTAGAAGCAAAAACCATATATTTCTTCTGAAAGACTTGGTATTTTGAGGAGGGCAAGTGAATCAACTGATGAGTTTTGTTTGTTGTATCGATAAATGGATACCGTATTGTCTGTTCTGTTAGAACCTCCAATAATATCAATTTGATCATTACCTATGTTTAGCTGATATTGCACATCACAATTGTTGATCTTACCCACCGCTTTAAATGAAAGTAAATCGCCATGTAAATTATAAACCCCTAATCCTTTTTGTTTATCTGTTGCAATAATGGTGCTTTTACTTGCATCCTTTTTATTATACCATATGGCAGGGTCATCTGCTGCATCTCCTTTAGAGCTTACAGATGTGGTTTGTGAACTTGCAAAAACATCGGGAAATTCGTCATCGAAATTATTTTTACAGCCACAGCTGATCAGATTTATGCTTAATAGAACCACCATAGAGTATTTTAATAGGTTTAATTTTTTTTTCATTTCTAAATTTTTAAAAAAAGGCCAGCCACACAACTGACCTTTTTGATAAACTCAATCTACTCATTATCTAAAAACATGTCGAATTTAATACCTGCAGTTATTCTGGTATTATAATATTCGGCTTGCATCATTCTGTCTACATGGCCTTGATAATATCTTAAAGGCTGGTTTGTTAGATTACTAGCATCAATAAATATTTTCCAATGTTTAGCAAAGGCATAGTAGCTATTTATATCTAAGTAAAAAACTTGGTCATACCATTTGTCATAAAACTCTGTTTCACCAATCCCTTCTGAATCTCTGAAAGCACTAGCCCAATTGGCTGATACCCTAATGCTAAATCCTTTGTGTTCCCAAGAAATAGATACGTTTAAATTGTTTTCTGGAGTTCCAGGTAATGAAAGTTTTTCATCTTCTCTACCTTCTATCTCAAAGTTCTTTACTTCTGAATAAATATAGGTGTAGTTGGCATAAACTCCAATTCCTTTAAGAGCACCAGGTAAAAAATCTAGTTGTCTTTGGAATGCTATTTCGGCCCCAAAAATGGTTGCATCACCACCATTTACTGTGTTGGAATATTTATCCCAAGTATGACCTTCAAATTCATAATCTCTTAATTCAGTTTCAATAATGAAATCACTAATGCTTTTGTAAAACAATCCTCCAGAAAGTAAACCAATGCTTTTGAAGTAATTCTCATACATTAAGTCTAGGTTGTTAGAAGTTGTAGGATTAAGAGAAGGGTTACCAATCTTGATTTCATTGTCTTCCATATAAACTTCTCTATAAGGAACCAAATCGTAGTAGTTTGGTCGTGCTAGAGTTGAAGTGTATGCAAAACGAATGATTTGATTATCGTCAAGAAAATATTTTAATTGTAAGTTAGGCAGAACATTGGTATAGCTATCTGTAGCTTTAGGAGTTTGGGTAAGTTCATCTTCATCGGCATCATAGCTATAACCTTGCGATTCTAAAGAGGTATTCTCTATACGAAGCCCAACTGTTGCCTTTAATTTTCTCCCTAAGTTTTGCTTGAGCATGATATAAGCCGAAGTAATGTCTTCTGTGGCATTATAATTCCCAGCTAATTCTTCATTCACTTTGGACTTGTCAAAATAATCGAGGTTACCAAGGTTTTGGTTTCCTAAGAATTCGTTGTCAACAAAGTGCCCCGCTTGGTAATCTCCGGCTAAGAAATTGTCTTTGGTTTTATCAATAAGGTTTTGCTGTGCTAAGGCGTTAAAAGAATCTTCATCGAGTGGTTCATATTCGTAGAAGTTATTGTCTCTTTGCTTTTCTTTACCACGGTATTTGGCTCCAACTTTAATTCTGTTTTCGAAGTCTCCTGTCATTAAAGGAATTTCAAGATTTAACTTGGCTTTTAAATCTATTTCATCGGTATATTGGTTTTCCTCTGTTAGCTCTTTTAAGCCATAGTTTGCATTAAAATCGGCATATTCTGGGTCAACCATAAAACTAGGTTTGTTTGGGTCAGTGAAGTTGGGTATTACTTCTACATCTTCTGCATTATAAGAAATATATCTTTCGTTTGGTCTTTCTTCGGAGGCTTTGGCATAAGAAGTAGACCAGTCTAATTTAATATTACCTAACAAGTGTTCACCTTTTAGTTTCCCGGTCATGGTTCTTTGGTCTTCTAAACGAGCTGATTTATTATCGTTGGAACCACCTTTGGTCTGACGACTAATTTCAGTATACCATTTGCCATCCTCTTCATTATACTCTATGTCTTTATATCTTCTACGAAATCTGTTTTCCCAATCGTTTCTGTGATTATAAATACCGCTTAAAGTAATGGTGTGTTTTTCGTTAATCTTATAGTCGAAGGCTAGTGAAGCACTTTTTCTAATTCTCTGTACTTCATATTGACGAACTTGAAAATCGGTGGTATAAACATTGCCATTATCATCCATTTCCCATTCAGCTTCTATATTATCTGAACCAAGTGGATTGTCATAATAGGAACCACTAAATACAACACCTAATTTGTCTTTTGCAAATCTTGTGGCAACAATAGCGGAGGCTGTTAATGTAGGTTTGTTTGAGATAATATTATAACCAGATCCTAAAGTAGCAGAGAATCTTGTGGAGGAAGGAGCAGAACGAGTAACTAAGTTAATCGAGCCTCCAATAGCATCAGCATCCATATCTGAGGATAGGGTTTTAGTGACCTCAATGGTTTGAATCATGTCAGAAGGAATTAAATCTAACTGTACTGCTCTGATATCACCTTCTGCTGATGGCATTCTATCACCATTAATGGTTACAGAGTTTAATCTTGGTTCTGTTCCTCTCACATGGCCAAAACGCGCTTCTCCTTGGTCATATTGCACATTAATACCAGGAATTCTTTTGATGGCATCCCCAATATTTGCATCTGGGAATTTACCAACTTGATCGCTGGCAACGATATTGGTCACATTATCGTTGCTTTTTTGTTGGTTTAGAGCTTTAGCCTGACCTTGTAGCTGATATCCAATTTCAACTTCATTTAATAATAAACCAGGAGTTAGTTTGAAGTTTACTTCTGAATTCTCACTTACTTTAATTTCAACTTCTTTTGTTTCGGAACCATAACCAATATAGCTCACAGTAATAATTTGCTTACCAACAGGAACTTGCACTAAAGTGTAGAAACCATTTACATCGGATACGGTTCCTATTTCAAGAGCTTCAATATTTATGTTAGCACCAGGAAGTGGTAGTTTGTCATCATCGAGGATACGGCCTGTAATGACAGAAGTGGATTGGGCGTTAATAATAAAACTGAGGGATAATAACATTAATAAAAAGCTGATTTTCTTCATTTTGATTTGATTTTAGTTTGATGCGAAATTAGATTTACTGCTTGCAAATCGTGTTTTTTTGCTTTTATGATAATGTTAGTTTGACGTTAATATGGGTGTAAAATCTCATTCTGTTTAAATGAAATTAACAGACTATTCATGCTTATTCTTCTAATTATTTTTTTTAAAAAAATGAGAAAAAATTATAATAAAGAGAATATGCTCATTATATTTGCAAAATGAAATGTGACCAGACTCCCAATTTATATTTATGATTGTCAGCCTTCTTGCATAGAGAAATGAGATTTATAATTTAAAAAATGAATGATGAAAAAAACTGATGTTTTAATTATTGGTAGTAGTGCTGCTGGATTGGTGGCTGCAACTACAGGTAAGAGAGTTCATCCTAATAAGGATTTTACAGTAGTAACAAAAGCTCCTCAAACTCTTATCCCTTGTGGTATTCCTTATGTGTTTGGAACCGTTGGAACCACAGATAAAGATATATTGCCAGCTGAGATGATGTTTGAGAAAACAGGAGTTGATACTATTCATGATGAAATTATAGAAATAGATAGAGAAAAGAAGACTGCTATTTTGAAATCTGGTGAAGAAATTCAGTATGATAAATTAGTGATTGGCACAAGTTCTAACCCTTTAAAGCCAAAATGGTTAAAGGGAGTGGATTTAAAAGGTGTTTTCGCAGTTCCAAAGGATAAAGTGTATTTAGACGAAATGCAGACTAAGCTCAATGATGCCAAGAAGATTGTTACCATTGGGGCAGGATTTATAGGCGTAGAAATTTCAGATGAGTTGGTTAAAGCTGGTAAGGAAGTGGTTTTGATAGAGAGACTTCCTCATATCTTGGGATTGGCATTTGATAAAGATATCTCTATGCGGGCCACTGAGATTATCGAAAAAAGAGGAGTTAAATTAGAAACAAATTGCACTGTTAAGGAATTGATTGGAACTGATAAAGTGGAAGCTGTTTTGTTAGAGGATGGCAGAAGAATAGAAGCCGATGCTGTTATTCTTAGTTTGGGCTATACTCCTAACTCCAAGTTGGCGGCTGAATCTGGTCTAGCAGTTAATAAGCAAGGATTTATTTCAGTTGACGAGTATATGCGCACCGAAGATTCAGATGTATTTGCGGTAGGTGATTGTGCTGAGAAAAGAGATTTCATCACTCGTAAACCTAGTCAGGTGATGTTGGCTTCCACTGCTTGTGCCGAAGCTCGAATTGCCGGAATGAACCTATTCAAGCTGTCTGCCATTAAAACATTCAGTGGGACAATTTCTATTTTTTCAACAGCTCTTGGAGAACATGGTTTTGGAGTAGCTGGTTTAACAGAGAGAGTTGCAGAGGCAGAAAACTTCGATTTTGTTACTGGAGTATTCGATGGCATAGATCGGCATCCTGGCTCTTTACCTGATACGCATAAGCAGTATGTTAAATTGGTAGTTGGAAGAGAATCTGGAGTGATATTAGGAGGAGAAGTGGCAGGGGGCTTATCTGTTGGCGATTTAATAAATACCATAGGTTTTATCATTCAAAATAGGATGACTCTTAATGGTATTTTAACTGCTCAGGTGGGAACTCATCCTCTTATGACTGCATCTCCAGCTGGTTATCCTTTAATAAAGGCGGCGGAAAACGCTTATTCCAATATTTTAGCCGTAAATAAACAATAGATGATAATCATCAATAATAAGTAATTTTATTTGTTTCAGCCTCCTCAATTTACGAGGGGGCTTTTTTTATCCAGCATGACTAATTCGTTTGATCAGTTCTGTGTTTAGAATTTTAATTTTCTTGCCTTGTACTTCTATCAATTGGTCTTCAGTAAAGCCATGGAATAGTTTTGTTACAGTTTCTCTTGTAGCTCCAATATATTCTCCAAATTCAGTTCTTGTTAGAGGGAAATCAAACTCAATTCTATTAAATATATTCTCAGAAAAATACAAGAGCCCATCAGCAAATTTTGCATGACTTTGTTTCTGCATTTTGTTGACGCACTTTTGATAGTGGTTTACAGTTTCTCTACTTAAGGTTTTAATGAGTTCTAGCGCGAAAGCCCCATTTATCTCAATTAATTGTTGATAGCCTTTGTATTCAATGAAACAGGAAAATACTTCAGAAAGTGCTGATACAGAGTAGCTATGAGTTTTATTTGCAAAAACATCTGGAATTCCAACAAAGATTGGACCTTTATCTATTTTTAAAATTTCATCTTTTCCTAGTGGGCCTTTGATGTGAAGTTTCACTATCCCTGATTTGACAAAAATGATATTTTGAGTAAATAGACCCTGTTTTATGATATGTTCTCCTTTTTGAAAAACAACTTCGGTACTGGTGCTACATAATAAGTCTAATTCATTTTCATTGAGGTTGAAAATTGGACTGGATTTCACAGCACAGTCTTTGCAAGTATTATGTTTTATCAGTTGACTCATGGTATTAGTATGTATATATACAAAGGTAGCATTTCAATCTACGAAATACCATAAGTAAATGAGATATAGACTTCATTTTATTAGTAATGTTATCACACTTTGGGTTAATTGATGCACGGGCGATTTGTTAGGTATTATAAGTAATTATTAGGTTTTTTGTAATACGAAATTTAAAAATGAGAAATCATGAAAACACAGAAGAATTTAAGATTATGTGGGTCGTTTTGTATGGCTATTTTACTTGGGGTTATCGCTTTTAATTTCATTGGATTATTTTTGGGAATTCTATATTTAACTTTACTATAATTAGTGCTTGCCAGAAAACGCCTATTTCTTCGTTACTCTTGTTTTGAAAATTGTTATTTACAAATGTAAACGCCTGATATTCAAAGCTTCGAAAGTCTCGAACTTGACGCCTTCTGACTAAGCACTCCAAAAATCAGTAGTTTTCTTGCTGACACTAATTAGGGTGTTCATATAACTTCGCAGTATAAGTGCCTGCTGCACTTTATCATTGGAGTTATAAAAGTGGTAATGGGTCAAGTCAAAATTCTGGGGGAATTGATTTTGTATTCATCAATAATTATCACAGTTTAGACTGTTTGTTCTGCATTTGTGTTGATGTTTTGAAAGACAAATCTAATGTGTCTTCATACTTTTTTG
>NZ_JABKBZ010000009.1:0-92294 GCF_013166635.1 Lentimicrobium sp. S6
ATCTGGAGCCTAAACCAAATCCTCCTGTAGCAGGATAAGCTACATAAGCTGTTCCATTCCATGTATACTTTGCACCGTAGCCACTCACTAAATCCCAATCAATAGAAGAAGGGTAGGGGTTTCCTACTGCATTGGCTTTATTAAAACTTCCTCCTGAACCTGAGGTGGTAAGGCTAATGATTTGATCTCCATCGTTAGGAACTCCAGTAAAACTGTAGGAAGCTTTTGTATGAGTTCCATAAAAACCATATCCTTTCACAGGGGTTAATGTTGTATTCTCATCATCTATTTGCTCCCAAAGTCCCGTAGATTCATTCCAATTTTGCAAATAATCTCCAAAGAATAGATTGGCTGTGGTGGAGGAATTTGGGGCCGAAATAATATGCCATTTCCCATCGTTTGTTAATGTTTTATTATAGATGAAGTCTCCATTAATATATAGGTTTCCAGTATTGAGAAAAGAGGCTCCATCGTTTAATGACATCGAAGCTCCACTTTCAAGATATAAATCATTGCAATTAGCAACTGTTGTAACAGATGGGTTATTACCAGATAAATTGTATATTCCAATATTATCCGTTGATCCGGGAACACCATTACTCCAGTTTGAAGCTGTTGACCAATCAGAATTATCTGTATTTAACCAGGTATTAAAAGCCGTAGAAGAAAGCCAAGTAACACCTCCACCAATAGAACCGTCATTTGCTTCAGCAGGATAGGATTGTGCTACTGCGCCATATGTGTTATCCAAATTAAAATAGGCAACCAAACCAGATTCATCACCTACAAGGCTTTGATACATATTTTCTCTAATTTCAGATTCAGTTCTTACAACGTTCCATAATCTTACCTCGTCCATCATTCCATCAATGCCTTCATAATATCCGGCTGTAAATTGCCCTCCAAATCTAAATGTATTAAAATAAAAATCAGCTACGCCACCGGTGTCATCTAAAATACCATTGATGTATAATTTTGAACCTGAACCATCTGCTATAATGGCTACATGAGTCCAGACATCAAGAGGTAAAGGAGCTGTTGATACCAAATCATCGCCAACTACAAAACTGCCGGTTGTGGCTATTCTTCCATCGTTAGCTATTAAATAGATTTCATCATAACCATATTCTGTATGTCGCGAAATTAATCTTGCATTATCTGCTGGTATCACATCAAGGTTTACCCAAAATTCGATAGAACCACTTGTAACTATTGGAGTGATATTAGGGCACCAAACATTAGCATTAAGTCCATCGAAATTTAAACAGTTTTTAGGTCCAAAAAATGCGGAGGAAGTTGTCCATTCATTTCCGGTCATATTGGTTAATGTGCCATCATAGTTGGATGAAGTTTGTGAATCATTTGCTGTTGTACCACTGTTCTCATCTAATTTATAGTAAGCGACTAAATTTGTTTCATTACCCACCGCTTCTTTATACATATAATCTCTAACACCTTGGCTTGATTGATAAAAATTAGACCATACTTTTACATCGTCTACATACCCATCAAAGTTACGATTGCCGTTGCCACCAATGCGAAAAGATTGGTTTGAAAAGTTGTTAACATGGGCATAAGTAGCAGAAGCAACTACTTCACCATTTATAAGTAAGTATTGACTATCATTAGTACCACCCATATGATACAATATTGCCGCATGGTACCATATACCAGCTTGTATAGTTTCAGGTGAAGTGACCCATTTAAGACCTGCACCGGAGTTCATTACAAATTCAAGTTGTTTAGTGTCACCATTTATCCGAACTATAGCTGCATCACTACCAATTTCTGCAATACCAAAAATATGTGGATAATTGCCAGCACTGGGTAGTACATCTGCCTTAAACCAACCTTCAATAGCGAAGGATTGAAAGGATAAATTCATCACTCCACAATCTAAATAATCATTAACGCCATCAAATTCAAGGGCATTATTTTGGGCATTTGCAAATTGAGATGGTATGATTAAAAAAATAATCACAAAGTAGAATAGATTTTTCATAGGTGCTTTGGTTTTGAGAAATTAATATCAATAATTGATTCTTTGCACTAAGATAAGGATTATTTTGTTGAATTTCAATATTTTATTTGCTGTCAAAATATAATCCTTTATTAGTTTGTTGGTTTTTATAGTGCCTTACGATGGCATATGAAATAGAAATTGTGATAAGAATAGCAATATCATTTCCAATGGGTGCCCCACCACCAACAGGTGTGGAACCTCCACTTCCTGTTGTTCCATTATTGGGTGGAGGAGGAGTTTGAGTAAAAGCAAAAGCTGAGAATAATAAAAATATTGCTGTAATTGAGTTGTTTTTTATATTTTTCATTTTTTTTTAAGTTAAAAGTGAACAGTGAATAACTAAAAGTTAGTTTCCAATGATAATTTTTTCTGTTTGACTAATATGATCTCCAATTAATTGCACCAAATAAGTTCCTTTTGAATGAGACATATTGATGCTTTGTAGTTCTTGTTGGTTTAATGAATTAGAATAAATCACTCGCCCCGCTAAATCATAAATGTATACTGAATTAAACTCATTAGAGGAGGTCTGTCGGATATAAACTTGTCCATCGTGAACATATACTTGTGCTTCTTGTTCTTCGATTTCTTCTGTTGCGGTAGCCTTAAGGTGTAATATGAAACGCTCCTCTGAGTCGGAAGTATTCCAGTTGAATTGGTAAGCTCCATTATTTAAGTCGTGTAAAGTGTTTAGTTTTGAGTCTTCGAGTTCGGCTTTTGCAATCCCATTTATTTGTTTTAAATAAATTGAGTAATCTCCGTTTTCATTATTTGTAAATCCCAATGGGATTAAATCAGTTTCAGGCCTTACATCAATAGAGAATTGACTTTCTCCATTTTTTGAATACAACTGTGAAATGCCTTCAACATTGGTGAGGAATTTATATGCATCAAAAGTAAAATCGAAATCTTGAGTAGCTTCAACTGAAAACTTAATCCATAAATCATCTTCATAATCTCCATTGCTTGTAGTAATTACAACTCCGTTGACAATAGTGTTATTTGACTTATAAAAAGCAGAAGCATTATTATGTACTCTATTATCATTGTTTAAATTAAGAGTTCCTGAGGAGGCTGGTACAATAAAAAAACCTTGACTTGGGGGAATATATTGAGATCCTGAACCACTGCCATCATTCCAACTAACATAAGCTGTTCCATTATAGTAGTTCACTGCACCATAGGTATCATCTAAATCAGCCCAGTTGATTGAAGATGGGTAAGGATTTCCAATAAGGTTGGCCCTATTATATTCTCCTCCTGAACCCAATGAAGTAAGCGAAATACTTTGATCTCCAGTATTTGGTGTTCCAGAGAAGGTATGTGTATCAGATCCAGATCCATCTGACCAAAAGCCAAATCCTTTTACTGGAGTTAAAACTTCATCTGTTGCACTAACTTCATACCACCAAGCATCCTCTTCACTCCAGGTTTGTACGTAATCGCCACTAAACATTCCACTTAGTGCATTAGATACTGGTGAGGATATTAAATGCCATTTCCCATTTGAAATGCTTCTTTGTATATTAAATGTTCCATTATTGGAGATGGTTCCTGTTGTTATTATTGATCCCCCAGATTCAATTGTTAATGTTGCTCCAGAATTTATAGTTAGATTCTTACAGTCGCCACTTAGTCCCGAACCAATTACAGGGGCAGTTCCTGAACTTGAAATAACAATATGATCATTACTTGTAGGTACAATATCACCATCCCAATTTGCTGAAGTATGCCAATCTGAACTTTCAGATCCATCCCAGGTTAAAGTCTGAGTATTAGTTGTAAATATTTGCTCATCACCATAAGATGTACCTTCAGAATTGCTAGCATAAGCTCTTACATAATATGTTGTACCAGGACTTAATCCACTTAAGGAAGAAACAAAAGCATCATCTCCTGTGCCATCTGAAGTAATACTACTGCTAGTAGTTGGTGACCCTGTTGTATTCCAACAAGCACCTTTTGCTGTGATAGATAATCCTCCATTATTGGTAATGGTACCACCAGAAGTGGCTGAAGTTTCTACAATGTTGCTAACAGCATCTGTAGAAAGGGTAGGCGAAAAAGTTTCTACACCAATTGCATAATATCCTGTTGTAGGTGTGTAGTTTAAGAAGGTAATTACATCACCTGATTTGCTTGTGTTTCCTACAGAAACTACTGCGAAATCTCCTGTTGTTCCGCTTCTACGTAAAAGAAAATAATTGTTTTCAGTATATGTGTCTACGTCCAAAGCCGAAGCAAAATCGCTTAAATCAAATTGAAAATCTACAGCGTCATTAGCATAATCATATAAATACCAAATTTGACTCGATCGTAAATTGATATTTGATGGTGTATTTGTTGATGTTGTTCCAGTAGAGATATCTGCTCCAAAAACATAATACTCTGTTGTACCTAATTCTCCGGAATTATCTCTTAAAGCTAGACCATCACTTTCTTCGCTAAATGTGGTAGTTTCCGATTGCCACAGTGCTTCTATATCATTTGAATAATCTAAAGGAATATTATCTAATAAGGGTGCAGTAGAAGTTACTAGGCTAGCTTCATTATTATTATCAAGATCATAGTCAGTAATTATACCACCAACAGAATTGCCATAATCTTCTGCAAAGCCGCCCTCGGCTGTGTTAAATCTATAATAAACCCATAAATTTGTAATATTACTTGGTTTGTCGTCGGATTGTATTTCTTTATGCATCCATTCTTGTATTTGTGATTGTGAAAGCTTAACATCCCAATATCTTAGCTCATCTATTCTACCTTGATAATTTTTTCCTGTTGGAACGCCATATTGACCTGCCTCTTCTCCAAAAATGGTAACTGACCATAACGAATAATCTATTGTTGAACTTGGGTTCCCATCATCAGCAGCATTCCCATCAATATATAAATCAGCATCTGAACTACTAATAGTGGCGGCTATATGATGCCAGCCTGAAAAGCCAGAAGGAATGGAATAATAAAGATACTCAGCATTACCATTAATCCAATACTCAAAAACAATGCGATCAGGAGATGCATCGATCCATATCCTATAACCTTTGCTACTATAGTATTTAGAAATAATTACCTGATCTGTTGATGGGGTCCAATCATTTGCATTCACCCACATATCAAAAGTAAATTCCGTATATCTAAAATTTAAATAACTTCCCGTTGAGGCGTAATCGTTACTTGCAAAATATGCACATTGACTTGCTCCTTGAGCATTGGTATTTTGATTAACGAAGAGTGTGATAATTATTATTATGTATGTAGATATTTTGAAGAATCGGTTTGGAAATTTAATTCTATTTGACCTATGTATTTCCTCAAGATAGGAAACACTTGACAGAATTTTTAAAAGAAAAAAGTAATAGAAATACTTCATAATATTGGTTTTTTAGCTTGGATTAATCCTAGAGAAAAAATGCAAAGTGAAGAGTTCAAAGCAACTGTTTTCTGGTTAGGGAAATAAAACGGTTCTCTTTCATATAATTGGCAGATTTCCTCTAGTCCAAATATACACAAGATAGTCAGGTATTCATAAGTAAAGCCATTAGCAAATTGTTAGCTAAGTCCAATCGAAAGTATTAGTAATTTGTTAGCTAATGATTAGTAATTTATCCCACTTTCTTCTTTACTTGCCATAAGTACAGTGTGATATGAGCTTTTCTTTCGGTTTGTATTTGAAAATTTGAGTTTTAAATAAGAAGGAGAGAAGAGAGAACTTTTACCTTGCATGATGAAGAAGCATCAAAGCATTAATATTTATTATAATGAGATTAAATACAATCTTAGATTCTGAGAAGTAGGAATACCTATTTTCTTTCGAAGTCTCGATTTAGAAACTCTCAAGCTCCCAAGTGTGACAAACATCAAATCAGATATCTCCTTATTATTTAAGCCCAGTCTTGTCATTTGGCACAGTTCTACTTCTGTGGAGGTTAATTGTGGATGATTCTTGAGTAGCTTTTTCAGAAATATTGGATGTAATTTCTGATAGGCATTGGCATGTTTTTTCCAGCCTTTGTTTTTTATTTGCTCTTTAATATCTCTATTGATTTGATCAATTTCAATAGCAATATTTTCATCTGTTTTCTTCTCTATTTTTTTTAATCTTGCTTGGAGTTTTTCGAAGAAGCGATTGAACTCATTGCTAAATGCTAAATTTTCAATCATTTTTAAATCCTTTTCCTTGATTAGAGTTTTGTGTCGTTCTGCTATATTCAAGGCTGAATTGAGCCGGGCTAATAGTTCTGCCGGAATTATGGGTTTCCTTATATAATCAACAGCGCCAGAGTCAATGGCTAATTTAAGATGTTCAGGTGTCATCAGAATTCCCGAAACCATGATACAAGGAATATATTCAGTTAATGGATTGGATTTTATCTCTTTTATCAATTCCAAGCCATTCATTTCTGGCATTTCCCAGTCCGTTAAGATAATATCAGGACTGTTATCTTCCAGTATTTTTAGAGCTGTCTTGGCGCTATTAGCTTGGTAAATAATAGATTCTGGATGGTATTTTTCAATGATAGAGACCATGGTGAGGAGGTTTTCTATGGAATCATCAATAATTAATATTTTATAAATAATCATATTTGAGAATTTTGAATCTGGATTGATATCTATTTTAAAATGGAATGGATTAAAAACATATATTTATTTTCATCATAATTAGAAACTGATGAGAGTACTTGTTGAGTCCAATCCTGGAGCTCATCAATGCCAAGTGCATTTATAGTGTTAATAATATTTTTCACATCACTAACTGCATATACTTGTAATTTTTCCAATTGGTAAAGATAAGGAATTACTTTTTCAAGGTCTTCCTTAGAAATGAATAAAGAGCTATTATCATATTCTTTTTGTTGTTGATTGATTTGGGGATGTTTATTTATCATTTTCGTTTTGTAATTGGGTATCCTTATCCAAAACTGTGCACCTAAACCTTCTACAGAATGAAGGCCTATATTCCATCCATGGGCTTGAACTGCCACTTTGCAAAATGCTAAACCTAGACCTGTGGAATGCGTTTTATCTGACTTCTTTTGATTGATTTGTTTGTATTTTTCAAAAATGATTTCTTTGTCATCTATATTTATTCCAGGACCGTTGTCTTTAATACTTAATTGAAGCTGATTTAGTTCAGATTCAGAGATGGTAATTTTTATATAGTCTTCGGAACAAGATGCTTTAATAGCATTGGTTAGTAGATTGATTAGTATTCTTAATAACATTGAATAATCAGCAGAAATACGATATTCTTTATTATAGTCAAGTTTTATTCGAATTTGTTTCTGCTCCCATAAAAAGTGAGTATCATCAATGGCTTGGTTTATCAGCTTGACTAAAGAAATATCCTCTTTATGTAAATTGATTTTTTGATGTTTGGCTTTATTGATATCCAACAGGTTCAAGACCAAGTTCAGCATATCTTGGCTCGTACGCTTGACTATTTCTAGCCTTAGTTCCTCACTTTCAAATCCTTCAATATTGGTTAATGCATTAAGAGGGTTCTTTAAATCATGAACCAGCATATTGATGAAAGTCTGCTTGAAATCATCGAGTTCTTGTAAATCTTCTAAGGCCTGTTTAATTTGTAGAGAAGTTAGTTCTAATTCCGTTTTTTGTTTTTTTATCGTTTGGTTTTGTCTATGTAGTCGATTATTAAGTCGTTTCTTTTTTCTAATGGAATATAATAAGAATATAGCAAATGAAATCAATAAAATACTAATCCCCAAAGAATAATTTCTAATCATGGAATGGGTTTTAATTTCAGCATCATGCTTAAATTGTATTTTAGTTTTTTCAATGGCATTGTTTAGACTATCTTCGAGTTGTTCTTGTTTAAATTTATAATTCAAATCAAGACTAGTAAATTCTATTATCTTCTCTTGGTTAAACAAACTGTCTTTTAATTCATTATATTCTTTAATATAGAATAATGATTTGCTTAAGTTATTTTGGGCTTCATAAACTTGAGATAAAACTTGAGTAATATTTTTCAATTCATTGGTAAATGAATGGTTTTTTGCTTTGAGGTATCCTTTTTCTAAAACCTTTTGTGCACTTGAGTAGTTCTTTTGATAATAAAAGGCTTGTCCAAGAAAATAACTGGCATCCGAAAATTGTCTATAATCATTATGCTTTTCGGCTATTTTTATGCTTTTACTACTGTATTCAATTACTTTATTATAATCTGGCTTGTCATGCATTAAATAAAATAGAGATAAAACTGAATAATAAGAACACATTCCAAGTTCGTATTCAATACTTTGATAGCAAGCTTTTGCTTTCTCCAAATATTCAAAACCCAAGTCAGTTTTCTTATCATTTAAATATACTTCAGCTAGATTGTTATAGGTCATTCCTAATTGATGGTTTTCAGGAATTTGTTCAAGAAAACGAATAGCATTTAAATAAGCTTGTTCTTCCTTATAAGGCTCTTTCATTTTTCTATAGATATTACCCATGGTATTATAGTTACCACCTATACTCATGAAATTATCGCTCCCTTGCAAATAGTCTAATGAAACCTGCAAATATTTTAATGATTGTGGATAGTTTCCGATTTCAAAGTAAGTAATGCTCATATAATTATTAACTACAGAGATCCAAGCGCTATCTTGTGTTTTCCTTAGCCAATAATCACTTGAGGAATAATTCTCTAATGAAGTTTCTGTTTCACCTAAATAGGTATTATTTATTCCCAAAAAGAAATAAGTCTTTCCTATATTTAGGCTATCCTTTAGTTCTTTATAAAAACCTATACTCTCACTAAGAAAAATATTAGAGGAGTCTAGCTTGTTTATATTCTGGTAATAAATTCCTAAATAGTAATTTGAGTGGGCCAAGTATTTGGGAGAAGATTGAGCTTTGGCATCCGATTTTAATTCATTGGCAAAATGGAATAATTTTTCTAATTCATTATTTTTCAGGTATTGTTGTAAAGCTTTGTATTTCTGTTCTAAAGCCTCACTTTTGTTTTGAGAATAGAGGCAGTTATATGATAGACTAAATGTGAGTAGGGTGAATAGGAAAATAATATTTTTTGATATCGATATATAATTATGGTTAGATTTTTTCATTCCCTTAGTTAAAATTAATACTAATGATTCATTTTTAATGGATGCTGAAATGGGTTTATCTTAAGTAACAAATATAAGTATTACTTTAGATATGATTACTATTTATCGTTAGCAATACGTTAGCAATTGAGATCTTAAACTTTTGCATTGGTGTTTTATCAGGCCATTGCTAATACTCAGGTGATCTCCTAGAAAAAATAAAAAGCTAGAAAAATAGACTTTCCTAGCTTTAAAAATATGTTTTTTAAGAAGAAAAACTTTTCTAAGATTCTTCTTCCACAGTATAGTCTGGTTTTTTTAAATAGTATTTTGCATAACCATAAGCTAAAGCTACAGAAACTAATATGACTATTCCACCACCAATAGGGGCTCCACCACCAACTGGTGTATTCCCACCACCGGGGGATCCATTATTATTATTTGGAGGAGGGGGAGTTTGGGCGAAACCAGTATTTAAAGCCATAAAGAATAAAAAGATAGATAAGGTTTTCAATAGTTTTTTCATAGCTTTATTTTTTGATGATGATTTTTTCTGTTTGTTGTTGGTTTTCACCTATTAATTGAACCAAATATACAGCATTTTCAACATTTAAAGCAAATCTATGGAGATTTTTCTCTGAAAGAGAGCTTTCAAATACCAGCTGACCATTTAAATTATACACTTTTATAGAGGAATATGCTGTTGGTTGTTCTTGAGAAACATATATCTGATTGCCTATAGAATAGATGTTGGTTTGGGAGTTGATGAACGATTGAGTATTGGTAGCATTCAAATGTAATACAAAACGTTCTTCATCATCACTTGTAGACCATTCAAACTCATAAGAACTTAATTTAAGATTGTGTAAGATTCCTGTCTTGGTGTCCTCTAATTCAACAGCTGCGATACCATTTATTTGAACTATATCGATAGAGTATTTACCATTGTTTTGGCATTGGAATCCCAATTGAATGGTATTGGTTTCTGGTCTTCTATCGATACTTAATTGAGTATCTTCATATTTTGTATAAATCTGGGGTAAATCCATTCTGGGTGAAAAGAATTTATGCGCATCGTATTTACGCTCATAGCCAGGGCTTGCATCACTAATAAAACCAATCCAAACTTCATCAGAAATAGCATCAATACCTGTTTTTAATACCACTCCATTCGCAATTGTGTTTTCTTCTTTAACAAAGGTATTTGTCCCGCTATGAACTCGATCTGCATTACCTACATTAAAAGTTCCTGTATAATCGGCCACTATAAAGAATCCTTGACCAGGAGGAATGTATTGGGAGCCATCTCCAGCTTCATCATTATATGTTCTGTAGATTTCGTTTACGCCATCATAAGTATGTTTTGCACCATATCCTATACCATCTAATAAATCCCAATCTATCGATGAAGGAAAAGGATTTCCGATAAGATTAGCTCCTATATATCCACTGGCGTTTGCTGTTTTTGTAATAGGAATATTACTGTTGCCAGTATATGGAGCTCCTGTGAAGGTAAACAAGTTAGTTTTGGAATCAGACCAAAGTGAATATCCTATTCCTTTTTCCAAATCATCAGTTAAGGAAGTGATTTCTATCCAATCAGCTATTGTTTCATCCCATTTTTGCAGATACGATCCTGCAAAAACATCTGCTTTATTACCTGATAATGGAGCGCTAATATAATGCCATGCATCCTCAGCTACATATCGCTCCATATTAAATGTCCCATTATTAAAAATATCTCCTAAAGTTATTAGTGAGCCAATACCTGTAGCATCTGATTTGATATTAAATATACCATTGTTGGTGAAATCTCCATTTACTGTTACTCCATTATTTACACTTAAATTAAAGGTTTTGCCAGAGGTAATGGTCAGATTATTACAGTCCAATGAACCTGAACTGGTGTAGTTTCCATCAATTATTGCATGAATGGAAGCAGTAGGTGCGCCTCCATCCCAAGTGGAGCCTTCCCATGTTGTAGTTGATGTTGTGATAAAATCTTTATCATCTCCATAGCCCGTTCCCGAAGTGTTTGTGGCGTATGCTCTAACGTGATAGGTGGTATTTGGATTTAAACCGGTAACGGTTTCCGAGAAACTTCCTAATCCGCTTCCATCAGGTACTACAACATCGTTAACATCATCAATGTCAGGGTTTTCATCTGTACTATAAACAAAACCTCTGGCAGTAACACCAGAACCATTCTCAAGAGTAACTTCACCACTAAATGTAACGGATGTGGCTGTAGCATCTGTAGGTTCAGACGTAACTACAACAGGGTTGTCAATCACAATTCCGGTAACAATAAGTGAAAATGCCTGATTCCCTCCTGATATACTACCATCATGGGTGATGCTAATGGTATAGCTTGAATTGGTTGGAGAGGCTATATGAATTTGCTCCACATTGTCCACATCATTATCTCCTGTTGTGGCTGCATTGGCTGGATTGTCTTTATCTAATTTATAAGGACTATAGGTGGTTTTTGCTCCTGTAATGCTCATATCCAAATCGTTGACCAGCATGGCAGCAGGATTGTCTAATGTATAAGAAGGAGGATTTCCTTCAGGGTCAGTCCAAACCAAAGTGGCTCTTAATGGATCTGTTCCATTAGCTGTAACAGTAACTGAATAGGTGGTTCCACTATAGTTTTCTTCTTTTATTAAAGAGCTCACATTTCTATTTGTTATCACATTGGCAGTAGTTTCTGCATTGAGCAATCCCCATCCAAACATGTAGTCTGGGCCTTGATTTGGTCCACATTCATCAGCTGTTTGTATAGTCAATGCTTTCAAAGTAGCGGATTTCATATAGGCTGAATTTAAATCATAATAATGTTCTTGAACTAACAGCAATGATCCTGTCACATTTGGAGCACTCATAGAAGTGCCATTTAATCCAGCAAAATATCCTGTTGTGTTTGGGTCATCTTCATCCCAGTAGGCGGACCAAACTCCAACCCCATTTCCACAAATATCAGGTTTAATTCTTCCATCATCAGCTGGTCCCCAACTACTAAAGCTTGACATAACAATATTGTTTGGATCAGACTGATCACCTGCTGCTACATCTTCTACGGCGCCAACTGTTAAAATATTTTTCGCATTTCCAGTACCAGAAATACAATCATAGGGACCATCGTTATAGGGCTCAAAAGCATTTCCTGGTCCATCACCTCGATCGTTTCCTGCAGATTTTACTATCAAGTAATAGGGTGCATCTACAGCAATACCATCAAGAGAAGCGGCACCACTATCATAATAACCAAAAATATTATGCTCACTTGCACCACCTAACCAAACCCATGAAGATCCATTCCAATACCACCCAGCTACATAACCATAGGAATGATTAGAAATAAGCAAATTTGTTGGAGCAGCTGCAGCTGTTGCCATTTCGGCATAATCATCAGTCCAGTCGTAAGAATCGACTGAAGCACTTGATGCCATTCCTTTTGAATTTGCTCCAGTACCAGAATCTGTATAATATCCATGTCCAATCATTGTTCCGGCTACATGAGTGGCATGATAATGATAACCAGATGGCGTATCTTTAATCGTAATTCTAGAGGACCCGGTGTTATTGAACTCAATATGTTCAACTTGAGTACCACCGCCATCCCATTCTCCGATGAGCATGCCAGTTCCACTCAAATCTAAGCCTAAACCACCACCACTATAGAGTTTATTAGTTGATGTAGTAATTGCAGCATCAGAATTTGTTGTAGTATAATAAATAGGATTACCATTTTCATCCAGTCTTTGTATTTCAGCAAAATTATTTTCTGTTGAAATGGTGATGGGCCAACCATTTTCCAAAGCAGCCTGAACGGCAATAGCTTTTTGCTCTTCGGATTGTTGCCTGTATATATTGGCATCTGCCTGTAGCTTGGCGCTATTGGTTTCTTTTTTTACCCGAAACAATTGCTCCGGAGTTTGTGCCAATAATGACAGGCTGAATAGTACTGCCAATGCGGATAGTATAAGATATTTCATAGTAAAAAATTGATTTTGAATCTATAAATATAGCAGGATAATCCTAAATAGTGTTTGTGTATTAGAAATTTAGCAAAAAAATAAGGTTTGGAACATGTGATTCCAAGTCTACATTTGGTCTGAAATCCGTGTTAATTTGTGATAATCCGTGGACAAAATAAAAGTATGGTTTGCCCTGTCATTATACGCGATAGTATCTGAGGATTTTTTTTAAGTAGAAATCGTTTATTCTTTAAAAAGTTAATGGGTTTTTAATAAATGAAACCTGTTGTCCTTAAACTTATAAATATTAATGATAGGCTATTATTTGGTGTAGATTCTTCATTTATTAGAGTTCGGGGCCATTATTAATATATAAAAATCTAGATATTTTGATGTGTTAAAATTGTATAAATTCTTCATTCATTACCATTCCAACTTAGGCATTTCATAATCAATACGTTTCATAATGAATTTAATTTAGAAAATTTCTAAATTAGAAAATATTGTTATTTTTTTAACATGAATTCTTGCGAATATCTATTTCATAATTACCTTTGTCATATAAATGGTATTTAAATACCACAATATGGAAAAAACTTGTTGTTTCCGCCTTTTTGAAAATCAAGTTGCCTGAAATTAAATTGAAATAGATAATAAATCAAATCAAAAATCAAAGTTATGAGATTAAAATCTTTACTATTAACACTTGTTCTTACCATTTTAGCCACTTGGGTTATTGGTCAAACAATCAAAGTAGATGGTGAAATTCGCCCTAGAGCAGAACTAAGAAATGGTTATAAAACATTACCTCCAACTGATGCAAAAGCTGCTTTTGCAATTTCTCAACGTACTCGCTTTAATGCTTTTTATGGTTCTGAAGTTTTTAAGGCATATGTAAGTATGCAAGACATTAGAGTTTGGGGAGATGTTAGCCAATTAGACAATGGAGCCTCAAATAGATTTGGAATACATCAAGCTTGGGGAGAGTATTTCTTTAATGAGAAGTTTTCTTTAAAAGCTGGACGTCAGGAATTAGTTTATGATGATTCTCGTATTTTTGGTAATGTAGGTTGGGCGCAGCAAGCCAGAGCCCATGACCTAGGTTTGTTAAAATATGAAGGTGCAAATTTTAAAGCGCATTTAGGTTTTGCTTATAATCAAGAAAAAGAATCATTGTTTGGAAATGACTATACTAACTTATCTAATTATAAAGCCATGCAGTTTTTGTGGCTTCATGCAAAAATTGGAGAATCAGGACTAAGCTTGCTAGTTTTAAATAATGGAATGGAGAAGCTTGAAAAGGCTGCTGATGTTGAAGAAGGAACTGAAGATACTTATAAAGTTGCTTATTCACAAACTATTGGAGCTCGTTTTACTCCTACTTTAGGCCCTGTAGGTCTTGCTGCCGCCGTTTATTATCAAATGGGAAATCTTGATAATTTTGATACTAAGCTTTCTGCTATGTATTTCGCTTTAGCTGGAACTATTAAATCTTCTGAAAACTCAAAAGTAACTTTAGGTTTTGAATACCTTTCTGGAACAAGCTTAAAAGATAAAATGGGAGATGCTAAGAAAATGAAATCTTTTACTCCTTTATATGGAACAAATCATAAGTTTAATGGTCATATGGATTATTTTTATGTGGGTAATCATGCTAATAATGTAGGTCTTATCGATATTTATGCTACCTTTAATCTCAAAGTTAAGAAATGGTCATTTTTCTTAACTCCTCATTATTTTATGGCTGCAGCAGATGTATATAAAGCTAAGCCAGGTGAATTAAGTCCTGATTTTGTAGAATCTGAATATGAAAATATGAGTAAAGGTTTAGGTTTAGAAATTGATTTTGGTGTTACCTATGCTGCAGATAAGAATATGCTATTTACAGCAGGTGTCTCTGAAATGATTGGAACTGAAACGTTAGGACATATTAAAGGATATTCAACTACTGATGCTTACAGTAAAAATGGTACTTGGGCTTATTTAATGGTTGTATTTAAACCTAATTTTTATACCAGCAAATAACAAAACTAGTACAAAGCCTTTAGTTTTTTTTTAAGGCTTTGTATTATCATAAATAACAAATATATAGTTATGGAAAAAAAGAACATTATTAAGAGGCTGGCCATTTTGGCATTTATTGTGGCTCTTGTCTTTTTCGGCTATATGGTACATATTTCACAGGCTATTTCATATATGTCTACCGATCCTAAGGCATGTATAAATTGTCATGTTATGAATACCCAATATGCAACATGGCAGCACAGTTCGCATGCTAGAGTAGCTACTTGTGTAGATTGTCACTTACCTACTGATAATGCTTTTAATAAGTATAAAGCGAAGACCATTGATGGTTGGAATCACAGTGTTGCATTTACAATGAACACCTATGATCACGCCATGCAAATAAGTGACTATGGAGCCGAAAGAGTGCAAGCCAATTGCATTGCCTGCCATAGCAGTCTTACATCTCAGATTATGGTGAATGCTGACAAGTATCATAATTATGATACACCATATGTTGAAGGTGGCAGAAAATGTTGGGACTGTCATAAAAGCGTACCTCATGGTAAAGTGAGAGGTGTGACCACCACACCATATAATTTAGGAGTAAAAGAAAAATAGAATATTTAAAACTAGAAAAGATGAAATCTAAATTCACAATTTTATTAATCGTTTCAGTTGTTGCTATCATTACAATGTCTTCATTATCAGGTAGCATTAACGAGAAAAAAGAGCAAAAAGTGGCTTTGAGCGAAACACCTGCTATCGATGGTGAAAAGCAATATAAGAACGATGAATGGGAAAGATATTATCCACGTCAATATAGTTCTTGGTTAAAGACCAAAGAAAGTGGAGAAATTTTAGACTTATTAGAAGCTTATCCTCAGCTTCCTATTTTATGGGCTGGTTATGGATTTGCAAAAGACTATAATGCACCACGTGGTCATTATTATGCTATTCAGAGTAATACAAATACTTTAAGAACAGGTGCTCCAGTTGATGATAAAACAGGTCCTATGCCAACTGCTTGTTGGACTTGTAAATCTCCAGATGTAGGTAGATTGATTGAGCGTGATGGTGAAAATGAGTTTTTCACTGGAAAATGGGCAAGATATGGTTCTGAAATAAAGAACAGTATTGGTTGTGCCAATTGTCACAATAATGTAACCGCTGAACTTAGAGTAAATGTTCCTCATTTAAATAGAGGTTTATCTGCTGCTGGTCTTAAGACTTTTGAAGAATCTACTCACCAAGAAAAAAGAAGCTTAGTTTGTGCTACTTGTCACTCTGAATACTATTTTAAGAAAACTAAATATACTGATGCAAATGGAAAAGAACAATTAGCTGCAGTAGTTACATTCCCTTGGGCCAATGGTTTGAATGCAGAAGGTATGGAATTATACTATGACGAAGTTGGACACACTGATTTCACAAATAAAATCTCTAAAACACCAATTTTAAAAACTCAGCATCCTGGTTTCGAAATGCACATGACTGGTATTCACGGTCAAAAAGGTATTGCTTGTGCCGATTGTCACATGCCATATACACAAGAAGGTTCTGTTAAGTATTCTGATCACCAATTACAAAATCCTTTGAATACAATGGATAGATCATGTATGCCTTGTCACCGCGAAAGTGAAGATAAATTAAGAGGTATCGTACATCAGAAGTATATGAGAAAAACTCAACTTCATATTATTGCAATGGATAATTTAGCAAAAGCTCACCTTGAAACTGCTAAAGCAATGGAAGTAGGAGCAACTGATGAAGAACTTAAAGCGGTTCGTCAAGAAATCAGAACTGGTCAGTGGAAATGGGATTATGCTGTTGCTTCTCATGGTGCATTCTTCCATGCACCTGAGGAAGTATTAAGAAACCTTTCTCTAGCTAACGAACATGCTATGCAAGCAAGAATTCAATTGATTGGTATTTTAGCTAAGCATGGTGTAATGAATTATGCCGCTCCTGATTTTAGTGATAAAGCATTATCTCAAGAATTAGCTGGCTTAGACTTTGATAAAATGGTTGATGCTAAGTTAGAATTCAAAAGGACTTTAGAGAAAGAATGGATTAAAATGGCCGATGCTAATGGTACGTATAATTCTAAAGCATTCCCTGGTAATGATATTGAAACAGCTTATTCTAAAGAAGTAAATGGAGAACAGGTTAAAAAATAATCTTTCATCATTTGAGAATCTATAAATATAGTATCCAGGACTTTTGTTCTGGATACTTTTTTTTAAAGAGATAATTAACAATTTGAAAAGCTGAAATAAGCTATTTTTACAAAAAAAAGCACCTTGATAAAAAAGATACTGAGTTCATATATTACTATGGTCGTTTTACTCGTCATCCTTGCGACAGGAGCGGCAATAGGTACATTTATAGAAAATGATTTTGGTAGTTCTGCAGCTAAGGGCTTCATCTACCATAGCTTTTGGTATAGCCTTGTTTTTGTTTTGGCTTGTATCAATATGGTATTGATTTTAATAAAGGCAAAATCAAAAATATGGAGTGCCAGAACCATTTTTCATCTGGCTTTTATTCTCATTCTTATTGGAGCTGCCATTACTCATTATTGGGGTATTGAAGGAACAATGAATATCAGGAAAGGCGCCCAGTCAAATATTGTTCAAGTGGGAGATGAAGAAATTGAAATCCCTTTTTATCTAGCGCTCGAAGATTTTCAATTAACTCGATATCCAGGAAGTCAAGCTCCCTCAGAATACCATTCAAATGTAGTGGTTATTGATAAAGCCAATGATACAGAATTTAAAGCCGAAATCTATATGAATAATACATTGACTTACGCTGGCTATAAATTCTTCCAAACCTCATACGATATCGATGAATTAGGAACTCAACTCACTGTGAATAAAGACCCAGGCGTCGAAATTACTTATATAGCTTATGTTTTATTGTTTTTGGGTTTGATTTTGAATTTATTCGATAAACAATCACGATTCCAATATCTGATTCGGAAAATAGGAGAGGCCCCCATCGCTTCATTTCTAATTCCTCTATTATTATTGAATACTCCAATGATGCTTCCAGCCCAAGAATATTCTCCTTATGTGGAAGAGTATTTAAATGATTATGGATCGCAATCTAAAGGTTTGGCAGCAGCTTTCGGTTCATTGGTAGTGCAAGATCCAGATGGGCGAATGAAACCTTTGGATTCCCAAAATCGCGAAATCCTCTATAAATTAACGGGAAGAGGAAGCTGGAATGGGATGGATGCCAATCAGGTGCTTATGGGGATTTTCTCTCGCCCTAAGATTTGGGAAAAGGTATATTTGATTAAAGTTAAAACGCCTAAACTAAGAATCAAGTTAGGATTAAAGGAAGATCAGAAATTAGCGTGTTTCAATGATTTCTTTGATGAAAATGGACACTATAAAATTGCGGAGGAGGTGGAGAAAGCAAATCAGCTGGTACCTTCAAAAAGAGGCACCTTCGAAAGAGATTTGATAAAAGTTGACGAGCGACTCAATGTGGCATTTATGTCGATTAGAGGTGTATTATTAAATGTTTTTCCAGTTCCAGAGGATGATAATAATACTTGGGTAGACTTTAAAACCATGTTCGAGACTTCTCATAATGGAGAGTTGAAACAATCTGCCGGTCGATTCTTAGATGCAGTATATAACCGTAACTTTGAGCAAGGCTTTGAGCATATAGAGTATATCAAAGAGTATCAAAAAGAGTTTGGCGCCAAAGTAATTCCTGATCAAAACAGATTGGACATGGAAATCTGGTATAATGAATCTGCCTTATTTATTAAAATCTCTATTGCCTATTTATTATTTGGCTTCGTTTTGTTGATTTATAGTATCAGTTCTATTTTCTTCAATAGAATAATTAATCCAAAGATAAGTTGGTTTATTTTTAGCCTTGGGATTATTCTTTTGGCTTTTCATACTTTTGGAATAGGGGTTCGATGGTATATTGGTGGGTATGCACCCCTTTCAAATACCTACGAAACCATGATTTATATTGCCTATTCAGCGGTGATTGCAGGGGTATTCTTCTTTAGGAAATCCATCATTGCCATGTCGGCTTCTATGATGGTGGCAGGCATCTTTATTTTCTCAGCCTATTTGGGAGAAATTGATCCTAAAATTACGAGTTTGGTTCCTGTTCTCAAATCATTCTGGTTGAGTTTGCATGTTTCGGTTATTACCGCTAGTTATGGTTTCTTTGGAGTGGGGATGTTATTGGGGATTATTTCTCTAATCCTCTATATCTTAAGATCTAATAATAAGCTTCACATAGATAATCATATTAGAAGTATTGTTCATATTAATGAGGTGACCTTAATCTTAGGACTAACTTTATTGGTCATAGGAAATTTCCTTGGAGGAATTTGGGCCAATGAATCATGGGGAAGATATTGGGGTTGGGATCCAAAAGAAACTTGGGCCTATGTTTCTATTTTGGTTTATACTTTGGTATTGCATATGAGGTTATTGAAAAAAATATATAGTCCCTATCTATTTACAGTTCTTTCGGTATTGGCTTTTTTCTCCATTTTAATGACTTATTATGGGGTGAATTTTTATTTGGCAGGGCTTCATTCTTATGCTACAGGAGATCCGGTTCCAATTCCAACATGGGTATATTATTCAGTAGGGACGCTTAGCTTATTAATCCTTATTAGTTTTTCGAAACGAAAATTAAGTAATCAATAAACTTCTGTTTGCAAGAATAGAAAACAACAAAAAATATAAAAATGAGATTTGTAAAAGTATTAGGAGTAATCGCTTTAGTAGCTGTTTTAGTATATGTTTTTAGGTTTAGAAATATGGGACAAGAATCTGCAGGTGAGTCCATAGAACAAGTTGAAAATATAGATGAGCATGACCACGATCACGATCATGACCATAGCCACGAACAAGTATCAGAAGAGTATAATCATGAGCAAGTACAAAAAGAGCATGAGAATAAACCCTATTATCAAGGTGAAATCATCAATTTGGCGCATGGAGGAGGCTATACTTTCTTAGAAATACTAGAAAGTACTGATTTGTCATTCTGGATTGTAGTAGATAAAGTGGATGCTAAGAAAGGGGATTTTGTGATGTTTAAAGAAGATTTAGTAGCACAAAATTTTCACAGTAAAGCATTGGACAGAACTTTTGAGGAAATCATGTTTGCTACTGATTTGCAGTATCGGGTTTCTGAGTAGCTTGAATTTGGGGTTTTTCTTAAAACATCTTCCTACCCAAATCACCTTTATACCTAATATTCTCTAGTTTTGCTTCTGGGTCCTTGAGCTATTCTGGAATCCTTCCACCTTGCTCTAGTTTCTCTCTTTCCTTGTTTAGCTCATCTCCTGAATAAGCAAAAATGATCTCTGTTGACTTGATCTGTGGTATCTTTTGTAGAAGGATTAATTTATAGCCATTCAGTGAAACAATGGAAGAAAATGGTTTTATCAGAAGGATTTCTCTCAGTAGGGCTGAGAGTTTTAGAGAGACTTCATTTATTTCGTAAAATGGTTTCACTTTCCTCAAGTATATTTAAACTACTCATCAAAACCAGCCCGAAGAAAATCCCAAGCTTTTGGGAACTTGGCCTCTAACTGATTTTTTATTTGGGAGAGGAGGATTAAGAAGTGTAAAATCTCGTCTTCCTTTTCAGGAATTTGCTCCAGAAGAACTCCGAATGCTTCTATGGATCTATCAATAGCTATCAAGGCTATCTTAGCGGAACCATTATTATCGTTTTGAATGGGATCATCGAAGTCGAAATCCTGGTTGTGGAAGGCTCGGTGGGTTTTGGCTCCAATAAATATGGAATACCAATTAATGATTTCAAGGGCCTCAGTGAGTGGGATGAGTTTGTCTTCTCCAATAATGAGGAGTTCTTTTCCTTTCTCCTCAAAAAGACTCCTGTTCTCATCTAACCATTTATAAACCTTGGTGCCATAATCATGAGCTATTTTTTCAGTTATAGTTTTTTCTTTTTCCTGTAATGGATTTTCCTCTATCTCGATTTCATTTAAGTCGATACCTAATTCCTCGGCGCCTTCTTTTACCATTTCCAAGGTGGCGGCAAAGATTAGAGAAAGCTTATTCCAGAATTTTTTGTTGTTTAAATCATGGTCACCTTTTTCTTTTTCTTCTTGCTCCATTAAAAATACAGTACAATGTTTAGTATGCGTACATCTTTCACACCAACGATCGCAGTAATTATGTATGCCGGAAATGATGTCTTTACTGTTGACCATTTCCTTAAGTCGTTTTTTATGTCCTTCTATATCTTCTCTTTTGTGTTCCATAATTATTGCTTTTTATTACAGTATTGTAAAACCAACGAAAATCTTCTTTTTTACATGGTGTTCCACTTGCTTTATCTTAAAGTCGAACCATTGTTCTCGATAAGCAGAGTGCTCGATTAAATGTTTAAAATGCTTAAAAGGTTTCCTATTATTTAGTGCTGTAAACAATTTATCTCGTAGTTCCTCATCGTCTAATTCAAAAGCAAAATTTTCCATTATTTCAAAAGATTCAGAGGGCTCGAGCGGTGCAATCTCAATTAATCCTCTCCAGTTTTTGTATTTGAAATCCATATCCTCTTCTGTTTCCCCAGTGATAAGTTTATATTCTTCAGGGTCTTGGAGCATCATAACTGGAATGTATTCAAATTCCAGAGTATCAGAATTTAACATGCAATACATGCCTAGGTCTATCCATTCTGCTATTGGAGTAATCACCGAGTTAAATTTCTCTGGAAACTCTTCCTCATCAAACTCCTCGTTACACGAACAGAACTCTCCGTATGGACAATCTATTTGGTCACCAGTACAGAGCTCTAAATCCATTCCGGCATTTGGTAAATATTGCACTTCCTGATCCCAACATGAGATAATGGCTTCATAAAGTAGCTCTGGTGGAATATCTTCAGGCTGATCTATTAATTCAATGTTCAATGCTTCGAATACTTGTAAAACAGCATGAATTACATCAATGCATTGTTGGGAACTCAGCTTAAAACCGGGAGGAAAGGCACTTTCTTCGATACCTACAATTTTAGAGATTGGCATAAAAGGAGTGAGGGCTAGTTCAGCTATCACTGGTTCAGATTCTATATGAGGAGGTGCTTCAATATAACTCGGGGGCGGAGGGTTTTTGGCTACCTGTATTAAGTCTTCAATTAATTGATTGATATATTTTTGCATGATGATTTATTATGTTAAATCTAATTATTGATTTTTTATTGCATGTAGAATAATATTTTTGGCAGAATTCGAAATTGACTTTTTGACTAGCTTTTGCTCATTCTTGTCCAGCTCGTTCATCTCTTTTTCAAAATCTTTTTCAAAGTCCTCCACTATATCTTTTGAGAACATACCCAGTACTTTGCCAATGCCTTTATGGCTAAAGCTCCCCAATTTTGAGAGGAGGTTATTGAATCGGTTTTCGGTGATATAATGAAGAATTTCCTCTTGTAAATATTTCACTTTATCGGAGATTTCTTGTGGTGGTTTTACTCTCTTTTTTCGTTTGGCCACTTCGGCCCATTTTTCATTTTTATTTTTTAGAATTACTCTTTGTCCGCCATCGAAAAAACAGGTTTTATTGGGTTTAATCACTATTCCTTCAGCAATATTAGGTAGTATTGGAGGTAATTGGAGTTGACGAGCTATGGTAGATTCAAATTCGTTGGGGTAGGAGAGACATTCTATTATATTTCCTTCGAATAGATTTTCAGCATAAAGCATTCCGGCTTTTTTGAATAAAGAATTGGCAATGTCTATATCTAAGTAGTTTTTGTAATTGATCATCATATCGAAAGCATAAAACTCATTGGAAGGGGAGTAATAAATACCTTTTTGTGTCAAAACAGCTTGTTTGTCTTTTGCTACATCAGCATGATTGTAATTTCCTCCTATAAGCTCACCAAAGATATGAAGGATTTCAACATTCTCAAACTCTTGATTTACTTCTGTCCAGAGCATTTGGAGCTGGATTTTTACCTTTTCAAAAACATATTGAAAATTGTAGAATTTCTCTTCCCACATTAATTCACCAGTTCTTTTACCATAAGAAAAGTTAATACCGTTCTCTGTCCAAAAGCTGAAATTAGCTCCATGTGCTTTTTCCTGAACCACAAAAGTTTGTTGATCGTAGCCTTCTCGCTTTATTCTGTCAACGAATTCTTTTTGATAGGAGTTTTCAATAGAATTATATTTTCTAAACATCAATGTTGAATTTAAACCACTAATTTACACAAATTCTACAATGAATGTTTAGAGGCCGGTACTTTATTACATACCACATAAATCTTGTTGCCAATCAGTGTTAGTCTTTAATGTGTTGTTATTTGATTCAATAGTAAGGTTCGTTTATCGCAATAGATTTCTCCATACAGCTCTTAACTCTGTTACGAGATTTCTGTCGAAATGACATTACCTTGTTTTCTGGGGCAAAGGCAGCGAGGACTACTTATGGAAATTAAATGTGTCCTCGATGCCTTTGCCTAATCCCCTATGTATCGATGTCATTTCGACGACTACTGGGAGGAGAAATCTAAAAAAAAATTCCCGATTTTTTTAATGAGTTTACCTACTGACCTCTATGAATGTTTTTAATCATCTAGCGTTTTTAAAGTTTCTTGTAAAGCCAATAAAACGCTAAGTTTATGATAGAATAACTTTTCTAATAATTTTGTCTCAAATTGTTCTGCTAATCCATATTCTAAAATACTACTTTCAAAATAGGGGAGGCTTGCAACAAGGTTTTGCTTTTTAGTGATGTTAAAAAAGCAATTCATTAATTCTAGAGCTTCTATTTCATGAATTTGATGATTGTTTCCATAGAATTTTTGGTGTAATTCATGAATATCTATGATTTTGGGCTTGTTGGAATTGTTAAGAGTAAATTTCAGTATTTTAAACAGAGTGATATCGGGAAATAGTTTATTAGCCTTTTTTATAATATCTATCTGCTGCTTGGGATTATCAGTTACAGTTAAAAAGAAATAATAATGTAAAATAGGAATATTGGGGTTTTGGTCTAGTAGAATCCTGACTTTGTCTTCTTCGAAATCATGTTGATTGCTCAGCTTTTTTAAATCATCATCTATTGAGGAGGTTTGTGAAAAAACGGATTGTTGATTATTGTACTCTGTATATAATTCTTTAGGCCCCTCTTTTAAGATTTCATTTTGGTCAAAATAATCATCTAATTGAAAATACCAATCTTCATCTATATAGCTGTGTTCTTCTAATTTACCTAAAATGTAGTTAGTGAGTAAGGTGGCATTGCTTTGTTCTTCAAGGTCTTTTGATTGGAATAACTGAAGGGTATTGTCTACTAAACTTTCTAAGTCTGATTTTCTAACTGTATTTTGCAAAGTTGGTGGGAGGTGATAAAAGAATTCATTTTCTTCAGTGTATTCATCATCTTCATCAATATCATTATTGAAATAACCAGTACCATCTATAAATTCAAAATTACCTGGCCCCACAGCCTTCTCTAATTGCTTTAAGGTTTGTTGAATCAATTGCTCGCTATCGCTGTCGCTACTCATAAAAGTAGGTTTCCCGTTGAGTCCGCATTCAATGTCAATCAGTTCAATATTTTCATCATCCTCTTCAAGGAAATGTTCGGTTACAGCTTCAAAATCTTTATGAGGTTTGAAGCCTAATTCCTCGGCATATTCCAAAGCTGCATATATTATATTGTGAGCAGTAGGATAATCAATTTCAATAAGGAAATCTTCATCGCTTTGTGATTTAACAAAATTCAGAAACTCTTCTTCATAAATATTAAATTGATAGTGCGTATCTTTTATCCCAAGGCTATATAAATCTACCAAATAATGACAGATGGTAATATTTTGATTGCTATGTTTCCTAGAGATCATAAGGTTAGCTTTGCCGCCACTTTTCCAACTCTTATTAATCCAACACTTATGGAGTGGAAGGTTTTTAGATTTTTTTACTATATAGTTTCCAGGTTTTAGTAAAGGGATAACCTTAGTCTTTTTCTTCTTTGCCATGATTTTTTATTATGAAGCTAAAGTATTTAATTTTTATATTGAAAAATCATTAAGCACAAAAAAGCCAATACCTATTTCAAAGTATTGGCTTCATTTTATTTATAATGGTTTTAATTATTGTTAATCAATAGCATCCTAATAATCACAAAAGACTCCTCGCCTCTGCAAATCTATCTGGCTACACAGCTAGACAGAGTCAGACGGGCTACGAATCGGAGTGACAAGTGTTGTGGTGAGGAAACTGGAAGAATGGGTTTGATTTTGCCATTGAAAAAATCAAATCTATTCTTCCTGAATGTCATATGCTAATATATTGTCATTCAGAACGAAATGCAATGAAGTGAAGAATCTTTTTATTCTATGAAACTAATTGGGGACGCAATTAATTGTTGTTATAAAATCTGATATTATTAAAACCTGAAATTATTGATTAATATCAAATACTTTAGAATCAACTGGTGATTCATACCAATTAGTATTTTGAGTTCCACCGGATTGTGCCCAAGGTAAAAATTGTGGGTATGCTTCAGAAATCTCTATGTATTCTATAGGGCTACTATAATCACCTTCCATAATAATTTCAATGCCCCAAGGGATACCATTTGCAGTTTGGTAATTTCCATTATCATCAGAAGTATTAAATAGAGTAGGGTCAGCTACAGCAGTTCCAGGAAATATACTTCTATGAATTTCGTGAGAACGATCGTTAGATCGGAAGATATATAGTTCAGGGGTGAAATCAGCTACTCCATTATTAAAAGTCACAGTAAAGGAAAGGGTGTCTGGATTTTGGTTTGTTGGGCCCACACCATTATTCTGATAATATTCTTCAATGGAACTATATACATCATTGCTTAAAATTAGACCATTAGTATTGTCTGGGTCAAGGCTAACATCACCCGAAACAGAAGCAATAATTTCATTTGGGAAAGTATTTCCTTCTTCATCATAGAGCATCATTCCAATTCCATTATGAATACCAGCTCCTATGGCATCAATGCTTACTTTGAAGTCAGCAAAAAGAATGTCAAAGGTTTCCCCTTTGCTAATGGTGATTTGGTTAGACAAGGTTAAATCGTTAAAATCAAAATCCCCAAGGCTAGGCCATAAATCTTCGAAAGCTATTATTTGTTTTCCTGAAGTAGGGAAATAGGATACATAAGCTACATCAGGGTTACCTGGATCATCATCTTCACTATCAGGAATACCGTCGCCATCAAAATCACATTCTATTTCAAAATTATCGAGGAAATTACCAACGGAATTAGAACCAGCAGAAGATACCGAACTAAATACAAAGAAAGTAGTTTCTTGTCCTTCAGGAACAGTATAGGTTCCCATGTAGTGTCCCCAAGCATCAGTTCCGTCGGTCATTACTTCTAAAGTTACAGCAGACTCTACAGAACCACCAATTTTGACCTCAGCTACATCAACACCTGCACGGCCCCTATGCCAAACAGACCAAACTATAGATGAACCTGGGTTAAGGCAAAGCTCTTGGTATAAATCTGCAACACGATTGGCATTAAGCTCGAAAAACTGATTGCCTTCTTGTGCTGGAACACCCTGAAAACCATTTGTCCAAATTTCTATTCTATGATCCACAGCATTGGTTTCCCAGCCAGGAACATCATCTTGATGTTTTATAGAATATCCACCATTTAAAGCTGGGGCTTCTGCTCCAGCATTTTCCATTGGGTTGTCGCAAGTAGTACAATTCTCTATATCCTCATTTATTGCTGTTGAAGATTTAAAAGAATTAGTTGGGCCTAAGTCCAAAACCATGTCTTTAATTTCTGTTATCTCGAATTGTTCACCAGTTACTGGGAATTGAACATAGTATGTTGAATTTTGAGGAAGTTCAATATTAAAACTGACTTCTCCATTAAGAATTCTATTTCTTTTAATGATTTGTCCCTGTTCATCAATAATATTAATAATCTCAAATTCAGTGGAAACATTATGAGGATTGTTGAAGCTAAGATTGAGTTGGCCTGTTAATCCAGATTGCCAAGTGAAATCATCAGCCACTACTAATTGAGTAAGAGAGGTGATTGGAGTTTCTTCGTTTGCAGTTTTATCTAATTCCTTTGTACAAGAAAAAAGAGATGCAAATACCAAAAGACTCAGCGCTATTTTATATATTTTCATAATCTTCAATATTTAATTCAATATACAAAAATAAGTAAATTACTGAGTGTAAAAATCTCTAATAAGTAAATGCTTTCCCTGAATTCGTAAACGTTAAATAAATATCTGAGAGTTTACTATTCTAAGTTTCTATTTGCGGAATCTCTATTCGTTTCCCACTTATTCATTAATCAGGTTTGGATTTCAGTCATTAAATATCCCCATCTAATATTCCTAAAATCTCTTACCACGTAAATCTCCATTATACTTAATGTCTTCAGGTTGCGCATCTGGATCGTTAAGCCAATCTGGAATTTTTCCACCTTTCTCCAATTTCTCTCTTTCCTTGTCCAGCTCATCTTCTGAATAGGCATACATCATATCTGCTGAGATGACATGTGGTATTTTTTGGAGTTGATTTAGTTTAGCAATCTCCTCTGAAACGTCTTCGCCTTCTATGGTTACCACAATTTTTCCCTTTTCGTCATGCATATGATAATCGCCAAATTCAGATTCTTTAATGGCATTGATGACTTCTTCGGTATATTCCGGTCTTACTTGTACTAATATTCCACTTATATTCATTTTATTTCTAGTTAAAAGTTTATAGTTTGTTTGTAAGGAGCATTGAACATCATACATAAAACATTCTTTTATATTTTTATCTCCACTTCCAAACCATTATTTCAGGGTCTTCGCTTGAGGAGATAATGTAATTTTCTTCTACGAATTTAATTTGTGTGAGTGTGCTTTTTTGCCCTTTGAGTATAATTTTTTCTGATTTTGTGGAGATGCTAAAAACTTTAATATCGTTTTCTTCTCCATCGGCAAAGGCGCCCCATTTCCCATCTCGGCTCATTCCTACACTATAAACTAGGAAAGATGATTCTAAATAATAGGAGGAAAGATTGCTATATACACAAATTCGTCTGTCTTGGCCCGCTCCAATTACTTTTCCTGCAAAGAAGGCCAATTGATAGATGTTGTCTACATTTTGACCAGAATATTCTTTGATAGATTCCCCTGTTTGGGTATTTAGAATATGAATGATTCCGCTTTCATCGGTTGCTGCTAATTTGCTTTTGTCTTCATTGATGCAGAAATCGGAAAACACAGAAGTACCGATATGCTTTTTATATTCCCACGTTTTATTTTCAATATTATAAACCATAATTTCATTTCCTAAAGTGGCTATAATAATCTGATTTTCATTCAAAAAATAAGCCTTCTTTATCATCATCTTATCTTTTTCAGCATCTAATAGTTTTTCTAATTTATTATTGATGATGAGGTGAAGATTTCTAAAGCCATGTACTCCTTGACTTACTCCAATGAGTTTACTTTTACCTTCAATTTTGTCAATGGAATATACTTTTGGGGGCATCTCATCACCCATAAAATCTTTTATGTTTTCAAATTCAATAGAGAAATCTAGTTTTTTAGATTTCCAATTAAAACATTCAATACTTCCTTTATCATTAGCGGCGTATAGCTTATCGCCTTCAAGAATAATGGAGGTAACCGCACCTTTTGCTTTAATACTATATAATGGGCTTTGTGCAAAGCTGGACAAGTTAGAGATAAGTAAGAAGATTAGATATAGGAATGTTTTCATCTATTTATCAATTTATACTAAGGTAGCATATTCCTTAAAAAGTTTGAGAGTTTTCTGGTATTTATAATCAGAAACTCCCAAACCTTAAATTCAAAATCAAATAGTTTATTTAACTCCTTCGCCAATGTTTTCAGAAAGATTTGTTTTCTTGGAATCTCCTTCAGCACGGAAAATTGGATTAAAATTATTGTCGATAAAAACAGTAGGTTTTACCTGTGGAACATGACATTGGGTACAATTATAACGAGCGAGGTTATAATTGGCACCCATATCTTTACTAACGACTTCACCTTCTTTGGCATCTACTTTATATAAGCCAGCTTCTTCAATAAGCTCTGGTCTATAGTCCGTAAAATGTGATTGAGGCATTGCTGTTGCTTTTAAAGCAGCTGCTACCGCAGGTAAGTGACAAGCCAAACAAGTATTTGCTCCCGCTTTAATGGGCACAAAGCCCACCATGGTATGAGGAATCAAAGGTGGAGCATTCTCAAAAGAACGTTCCCAGTTCCCTACCGTTCCTGCAGCCCCAGCTGAATAGTCAAACTTAGGGATTTCTACTGTGCTTTCATCAAACAAATCAGTATGGCCATAGCCAAGTTCAGCATCGTTAATTAGTTCAGCATTTTCTAATTTTACAACAGCAACTTCAGTCTTTGGAGCTACTTTCGCGGCTTCAGTTTCCACTGTTGCTTTTTTGCTGGAACACGACCAAAGGAAAGTGCCCATCAAAATTGTTAATATGATAATTTTAGTTTTCATTATTTTTCCTCCTGTATCTTTTCTTTTTTAATAAATTTCAAAGCATAATCATTACAAACTTCAATACATCTTCCGCAGTTGGTACATTCAGAATTAGAAATAGCTCCGCTTTCTTTACCAATAATTCTTAGTACTTGAGGTTCAGGACAGGCTTTTATACAATCCAAACAATCGGTACAATTCTCAACCGTATGTTGCACTTTAATCCAGTGAAACTTTCCAGTGAAAGAATAGAATGCACCTATTGGACAAACATGCCCGCACCATCCATTTTTCAATACTAATAAATCGAATAAGAAAATGACAGCAATAGCTGCCCAGCCAAATCCCATTCCAAAAATAATTCCTCTATGTAACATGGCAACAGGGCTAACGAATTCAAATGCCGCTACTCCAGAAATAAGTGATAAAACAAGTCCTAAAATAAGAACCCAATATCTGATATTTCTTTTGATAGGTGTATTAAATTGAATTTCGTTTAAACGCCATTTTTTACGTAACCATAATGCGGTATCCGTAACCATATTCATAGGACAAATCCAACTACAAAATGCTCTTCCGGCAAATAGTGCATAGAAAAGGAGTATGATAAGTCCACCAATCAATGCATCGGTTCCCACAATAAATCCTGCAAATAGCATCTGAATGATGGCATGTGGATCTGTTAAATGGAATACATCGAAAACACGAGCTGAACTTAAATCTCCAACCAATACATTCCAGGCAAAAAGGTTCGCTCCAACAAAAAGGAAGAGAATTCCCACCTGACTGATTCGCCTTAGGATTAAAAAACGGTTATTAAATATTACATTAGTCATCTATCAAATCCTCCCAATCATTTAAATAATCTTCATCATTGGTTCTACCTTTGATAGTAGATTCATCTTTATCTGTTCTTAAACGGACTTCGTCGTTTTTCTCCCAACCTTTAATATAAAAATTCCCAGCTTTTCCTTCAGCCACCTCACGAGGTAACACAAAGATTGCTGCCTTTTCGGTAACACAGGCATGTTCGCATTTGCCACATCCGGTGCATATATCTGGGTTTATTCTAGGTTTTAGGAAGGCATGTTTTCCTGTTCTTTCATTTCTTTCAAAATCTAAACTAATGGCCTCATTAATGAGAGGACAAGCACGATAGCAAGCATCGCATTGTATTCCCCAAAAGGCAATACACGATTTTTCATCTATCATAGCTACTCCCACATCCATTTTATTCACATCCATATTTTGCGGAATTGTTGTTTCTCCTTCAGGAATGAGTTTTTGAATATCAAGAGCATTAGTTGGGCAAACAGGAACGCAAGGGACATCAACGCACATGTGACATGGTACCAAACGAGGATCGAAATATGGAGTTCCCACGGGAATTTCTTCCTGAGGTTGTGCCAATCTCAATGTCTCATAAGGGCAAGCCTGAACGCAAGCACCACATTTGATGCATGCTCTTAGAAAGTCGTCTTCTTTCATAGCAGCAGGTGGTCTGAGAACTAATTTGGAGGCTTTGGCCTTATTCAGGTAGGCTCCCCAAACCAATCCACCGAGACTCAAAATTCCCGCGCCTTGAAAAACTTTCAAGATGGCTTCTCGTCGACTTGTATTTTTAGTTTGCTTTTGCATGATATGCTAATTATGCCTTATAAATTTTGACAGCTGCCTTTTTAAAGTCAGTTTGCTTAGAAATAGGGCAGGTTGCATCTAAACATACCTTATTAATAAACACTTTCTCGTCAAACCAAGGCACATAAATTAAACCAACAGGAGGTCTGTTTCTACCTCTAGTGTCGATATGAGCTTTTACTTTTCCCCTTCTGGATTCTACCCAAACCAAATCGCCTTGTTGTAGGCCTTTTTTCTCAGCATCCTCTGGATGTAAATAACATAAGGCTTCGGGAACAGCACGGTATAATTCAGGAACTCTCATGGTCATGGTTCCACTATGCCAATGTTCTAATACACGGCCAGTGCATAACCATAATGGATATTCTTTATCAGGCATTTCTGGAGGATCCATATAAGGTCTAAAGAAGATTTTTGCTTTATTCGTCAGGTCATAATTATCTTTGTCAGCTTGAACACCAGTTAAATCACCTTGAGGAAGATTTTTGAAAGCAGCACCGTAGAATGCAAATTCTCCAGTATCGGCTTTACGAGCATAAGGATCGTATTTAGCATTAAAACGCCATTGAGTTTCTTTACCATCCACCACTGGCCATTTTAGTCCACGTACTTTATGATAGGTGTCGAAATCAGCATAATCGTGAGCTTTTCCTTCACCAAATTTACGATACTCTTCCCAAAGATATTTCTGAATAAAGAAACCATAACCTTCCCAAGGCTTGTCGTCACTACCAATAATTTCTCTTTTGTCTCCTTCTACTTCAGTATTTGAGAAACCATCACCAATTGGATCTGGCCAGCTATAGGACTTTGCTTCTTCGTTGGCATAAAGCAATTCGTATAGGGTTGTTTTTTTATTATAACCCATGGCTTCTGCTTCGGCCATAACATCAGGTAGACCAGCTTCTAAACCGGGAATAGGTTGTGTGCCCCAAAGTTCGCCTATGGTAAAACGCTTTGAAAGTTCAACAATTTGCCAAGTATCTGACATGGCACCACCAACTGGAGTTACTTGTTGTTTCCAATGCTGTGTTCTACGTTCTGCATTTCCATAAGCTCCCCACTTTTCGTAGATCATGGCAGTTGGAAGAATTAAATCAGATACTTTTGCAGAAATACCTGGATAACCATCACTACAAACAATGAAATTGTCCATTTGGCGAGCGGCTTTAATCCAGTGATTGGCATTAGCAGTATTTTGCCAAGGATTATTAACTTGTACCCAAGCAAATTTTACATTACCATCCTCTAAATCTCTCATGAGTTTCATGAAGTGTGTTCCTACTTTTGGATTTAATGTATCTTTTGGCAGTTTCCAGATTTTCTCAGAAACAGCTCTGTGTTTTGGGTTGGCGACTACCATATCAGAGGGTAAGCGGTGAGCAAATGTTCCTACTTCACGTGCTGTACCACAGGCCGATGGTTGGCCAGTTAAGCTGAAAGCACCATTCCCAGGTTTGGCTTGTTTTCCCAATAGGAAATGGACCATATAAGCTTGCTCATTCACCCATGTACCACGAGTGTGCTGATTCATTCCCATCGTCCAGAAAGAAACTACTTTTCTTTGTTGATCTACATATAAATCTTTAAGAGCTACTAATTTCTCTTTATAAGCTTCAATATCTTCATTGCTATCACCTTTTGATAATTCAGCAACAAATTCTAAGGTATAAGGGGCAAGAGCTTTTTTAAACTCTTCGAACTCAATCTTCCAATGTTTACCAGCACTTGCGGTATTTTTCATTTCTAAAGTATCGCCCGCTTTATGGCCTAAATATCCAAGCGTAACCCCTTCAGCTTCTGATACTATTTTAGAAGATTCTTTGGCATTGATAACAGATTCTTTTGCATCATATTTAGGATGACCAGCTTTACGCATGCCATATCCTGTATCAACAGGACCAGTAGCAAAAATAATATGTTTATCTATGAATTCTTGATCTACAGATTTCGGGTGATTATATACAATTTCACGAGCCAAGTAGTTCCATAAAGCTAAATCGGTTTGTGGTTTAAACACAATTTCAATATCAGCTAAATCAGAAGTTCTGTTGGTAAAAGTGGTTAGATTAACTACTTTAACTTTGTCTGGTGCACTCAATTTTCTATCGCTCACTCGAGCCCAAAGAATAGGGTGCATTTCTGACATATTAGCTCCCCAGGTTACCACTGTATCGGTAAGTTCGATATCATCATAACATCCTGCAGGCTCATCGATACCAAAAGTTTGGATAAAACCAGCAACGGCAGAAGCCATACAGTGACGAGCATTAGGATCGATATTATTAGATCTGAATCCAGCTTTCATTAATTTAACAGCAGCATATCCTTCTTGTACTGTGTATTGTCCCGAGCCAAAAATTCCTATGCCAGTAGGGCCTTTCTCTTGTAGACTACTTTTGATGTGTTTTTCCATTTCATCAAAGGCTCTCTTCCAACTTACGGGCTTAAATTTACCGTTTTTGTTGAAATTTCCAGTTTCATCTACACGTAATAAAGGTTGTTGTAGGCGGTCTTCACCATACATGATTTTTGCATTAAAGTATCCTTTAATACAATTTAAGCCCCTGTTAACAGGAGCGGCTGGATCTCCTTTTACAGCTACGATTTTATCGTCCTTGGTTGCTACCATAATACCACATCCGGTACCACAGAACCGGCAAACTGATTTGTCCCAGCGCCATCCGCTTTCAGCATCGTTCATAGCAGCTTGAACACCCATTGGGAGTGACATACCTACCGCCGTGGCCACAGATGCTGCAGCAGAGTTTTTTAAAAATTCTCTTCTTGTTGTACTCATATCATTTCTATTGATAAATATTTACATTTCTTAGAGTTGAGGTAATTAGGTACTAAAAGTACTAAAATACCTTATATGACATATCTAGTTAATTATATGTAATCAGGTACCAGAAGTCTTTAAAGTTTTTAAAAGTCAGTATATCAATAGTATATGTTGTTTAAAAAAAGTTAAAAATTTCCTAAAAAAAATGCAGCATCCGATAAGAATGCTGCAAAAACATCAGCTTTCGCTGATTATCAAAATGAAATGAATGAGTATTATGAAATAGCTATAAGCTAAATTTCCTTATTTTAATAGATGATCGAACTTTTTGAGTGCCCACTTGATGAATAAGTATGTTAAATAGATACTTATTGGCCACGTGATAAGCATGATAATTTCTTTAGTATACATTTTCCTTGTTTTTAATAAATGTGATGTTCATTTTCCATTTCTTCTGCATCTATTTTCTTCTTGTTCATCGATTTCCATGCATACCAAATATAAGCAAGAACGAATGGAACTAAAAGTGAAACATAGGACATAGCTACTAAGGTATAGTGACTACTTGAGCTATTATATATGGTTAGTGAACTTTGTATGTCGGTATATGAAGGATAATAGGCCGTGTGATTAAAGCCAGCCATTAAAAATAAAGCAAACACAGTAAGAATAGTTCCTATACCTGCTGGCCATATTCCTTTTGAAGAACATTTGTGTACCAGAAAAGCTCGGGCGATTCCAGCTAAAACCATTAATACACCAATGATTAATAAGATGAATACCACAGGTATTTGAATCAGGTTATTGAAATATTTATAAGGTTCTAAACTGATCATTCCATTTTCACTAACTGCAAAACCATCTTTCACCAAAATATTGATCAAGAAGAAGAGAAAAAGCACCACGAATGGAATGGCATTTTTTAGTATGTTTTCTCTAGAGCGTCTTAAAATGGAGTCGTCCTCAATGCTATTCATAAAATAGAGGAGGGCTAGCGTTCGGCTGAGGAAGAAGACAGCCAATCCTAGGCTTAAATTAATATAAGTATTATAGTCAGTCAGGGTAAGAGCCAATTCGAGTCCTCTAAAAGGAGAATCCCAGAAACTTTGGTTGAGGTCGTTAATATGGAATGGTGAGCCAGTGAAAAAGGTAGCCACTGCAGTTCCTAAGAAGATAGGCGCTATAAGTCCATTGGCAAATAGAAAACCATTAAATACTTTTTTACCCAAGAAATTATTGGGTTTTGAGCGGTATTCATAGGAAACGGCTTGCACAATGAATGCAAATAAAATAATCATCCAAACCCAATAGGCACCACCAAAACTAGTGGAATAGAATAGGGGGAAGGATGCGAAAAAAGCGCCACCAAAGGTCACTAAAGTGGTAAAAGTAAATTCCCACTTTCTGCCGAGTGTATTAATGAGCATACTTTTTTCTAGTTCCGTTTTCCCGATGCAATTAATAAGTGTTTGTCCGCCTTGTACAAATAGTAAGAATACCAATAAGGCCCCAAGTAATGCGTTGATAGCATACCAATAATGCTGTAATGTGATTAAGTCTAAATTTTCAAACATCCTAATGTCCTCCTTCGTTTGGTCCGATATGAATTTGCTTTAGCATAATTTTTATCTCAGCAATAAGCAGTGCTGTAAATGTGATAAAGAAAAGTGCAAAGGTGATGATGACACTATTGATGTCAATATTTGAAACAGCAGTCGTGGTAGGCATTAAATCTTGTATCACCCAGGGTTGTCTTCCCATTTCTGCAATAATCCATCCGCTTTCTGAAGCCACATAGGCTAATGGCATGGTCCAAACCGCTAGCCATAAAAGCCAGCGCATTTGATGTAATTTTTCTTTGTATAAAAAGAATAGAACTACCATAAAAAGAACTAGAAAATGTCCTCCAAGTACCACCATAATATGGAAACTATAAAAGCTAAAAGGAACACTTGGGATAATATCGTGTGGGTTATCAAAATAGCTATATCCAAAATAAGCAAAGTAATTATTGAGGAAGTCTTCGTCTTCAAATTGTGCTGTTAATTTGCTTATTTGAGCTTCGTTATTGTCTTTTTTGGCTAGTTTAAAGTCGGTGAGTGCTTGACGAGCAATTTTTCCTCGTTCCATCTTTTCATAATAAGACATGATGCCTTGTTCCTCATTGCCATGTACCAAATCGTGTATGCCAGCAACAAACGCATCTCCATCTAAGAAAGCCATATAACTTAAGGCACTAGGTATTTCTATTTCGAAGAAGAAATCTTTCTTTTTGGCATTTTCTGGAATGGGATCGTCTTTTAGGATTCCAGCTGCAACCAAAGGAGCATGGTCTGTACCATAATATAGACCTTCCATGGCTGCAAATTTCATGGGTTGTGATTTTGCTATTTCTCTGGCACTTTCATCTCCAGTTCCGATAGTTAACACACTGAAAATAAATCCAAAAATAGCTGCCACAAGAATGCTTTTTTTGGCCAAAGCAGCTTCTCTATTTTTGAGTAGGTACCAAGCTGAAATTCCAAGAACGAATACTGCTGCTAAAATATAGGAAGAGTATATGGTGTGTAAAAATTTATTGATGGCATTAGGATTAAATAATACTTCCCAGAAATTATTCATCTCCATGCGGGCTGTATCTGGGTTAAAGTTCATGCCTATTGGATTTTGCATCCATCCATTAGCGACTAAAATCCAGAGCGCAGATAAGTTGCTTCCTATGGCTGTTAACCAAGTTGCGGTAAGGTGGAATCCTTTACTCACTTTATTCCAACCAAAAAACATAATGGCGATAAAAGTAGATTCCATAAAGAAAGCCATAATTCCTTCAATGGCTAGTGGGGCTCCAAAAATATCTCCAACAAACCAAGAGTAGTTAGACCAATTGGTGCCAAATTCAAATTCTAATATGATACCAGTAGCTACTCCAATGGCAAAGTTAATTCCAAAAAGAGTCATCCAAAATTTGGTGATTTTTTTCCACTCAACGTTCCCCGTTTTTACATAGATGGTCTCCATGATGGCAATGATGAAAGTAATTCCGAGGGTGAGAGGTACAAAAAGCCAGTGATATAGGGCCGTGAGCGCAAACTGAGCTCTGGACCAATCAATTAATGTAAAATCAAATTGTTCCATAAATTATTTATTAGGCGTAGTTAATTGTTCCAAAACATAATCGCTTTTTTGCTGATTGTTTTCAAAGTGTGATCCCAAAAAATCACTAAAGAAAAAAAGTCTGAAGATGGCAAACATAATGAATAGCTTGATGAATATAATGAGCCACAGATTTTTGCCCCAAGTCATGTCTCTATAGCCATCGATATAAAAACTAAAGATATTTTTAATTGTTTTCATAGTGCTTTTTTCTTTGTTGAATGATTAAATATCATTTTGGTATTCTGACACCTTAATATGAGAATTATCTCATATTGAATTTACAAATATAATGAACATAATCTCATATGGAAGATATCACTTCATTTTTTTTCAATTATTTATCGGTTTAATTGATAAGGGAAAATCTATAGTATTTGCTATACGCAAGAAAAACAAAGTCTCAAATTCCATGAAATTTCTATATTTGAACAATGATTCGCATAAATACAGAAATACTTATTTCAAAAGAATACCAAAATTGGCAATCGAAGGTGCCAGAACGGATTGAAGTATTAAACTCTGGTTCAGCTTCTAGTCGTCATTATTTTCGTTTATATTCTGGTGACAAAACAATAATAGCCACCTACAGCACAGATATAAGAGAGAATGAAGCTTTTTTTTATTTGGCTGATTATTTCCGACAAAAAGGAATTCGTATTCCTGAAGTATATTATATTTCGGAGGATCGCTGTGTTTATTTACAGCAAGATATTGGGGATTTAAATTTACTCAATTACTTGAAATCTGAAGGGTTAACCACTGGAACTAAGCAATATTATAAGGAGAGCTTGGAAATGCTCATGAAAATGCAATTAGGTGCTCGTGAACTCGACTACTCAAAATGCTATCCTCGCGCTTCTTTTGATGAGCAGTCGATAATTTGGGATCTCAACTATTTTAAGTATTACTTCCTTAAAGTTTCAGGAGTTGAATTTGATGAACAATTATTGGAGGATGATTTTCAGTTTTTGGCTCAAGATTTGGCGATAAATGAATTGGAACCTTATTTTATGTTTAGAGATTTTCAAGCTCGAAATATTCATATACATAAAGGGGAAGTTTGGTTTATCGATTTTCAAGGAGGTAGGAGAGGCCCCATGCTTTATGATCTGGCTAGTCTATTATATCAGGCCTCCGCTAACTTGCCCAATGCCTTTAGAAAGCAATGTTTAGATGACTACTTTATGCTCTGTACACCAGAAATAAGTCAGAATAGGATGGATTTCGATAATAATTTCAAAAAAATCCTTTTAATACGCATTGTTCAAACACTTGGAGCCTATGGATTTAGAGGATTGATAGAAGGAAAGCCCTATTTTAAAAACAGCATTCCCAATGCTCTGGATAACCTGCAAAGACTACTGGTACAGATGGGCGGTGATGATAAAATATCCTATTTTTTAAAGATATTAGCTGATGTTGTGCAAATAAAAAATAATTTTGAAAATTAATTCTAGAAGATGTTAAAGATAAAAGTCAATAGTTTTTCATTTATATATGGAAGTATTCCTACCGACCCCAATAATGGAGGAGGTTTTGTTTTTGATTGTCGTGCTTTACCAAATCCTGGCAGGTACGACGAGTACAAAAGTTTAACAGGAATGGACGAGCCAGTGGTGGATTATCTCCTTAAAGAAAAAGAAGTGCATAGCTTTTTAGAGCAAGTCTATACCCTGGTTGAGCAATCTGTTGACAAGTACCTAGAACGTGGCTTTACTGATTTAATGGTAAACTTTGGTTGTACTGGAGGTCAGCATCGTTCTGTTTTTGGAGCAGAGCAATTGAGCCAACATTTAGCCGATAAATACGATGATGTATTGATTGTAGTTCGTCATTTGGCAAGAGAAGCAGCCGAAAATCAAAAGACGAGCTAGTGGAGGTTACAAGCGATTTATTACAAAAGAAAAAGCGAACGCTTTGGATTAACTTTTTAGTGATATTCGCTACTTGGGTGCCCTTTGTTTTCATTAGTATATTGTCTAACTCGATTACTCTAATAGCCCAAATGCTGATGGGAGGAGCTCAATCCCTATCTGTCTTCCTCAGTTTACGTACCGCTCAAAAATCGGTTAAAAAGCAAGAGGTTTTGATAAAAAAGGAAGTTTTTAATGCCAGAATTATGGTATTTGTATTTTTTGTTTCTTTTATTGTAGTTTCCTTTATTGCCATTAAAAGATTTTTTCACCCTAAAGAATTGGAGTTTTATGCTTCCATGGCTGGAGTCTTTGGAAATACAATTGCTGTTTTTGTAAATTTTTACCAATGGCGCAAAAATTTAAAAATAAGTAAAGAAGCTTTTTCTCCCGTTATGGAAAGTCAATGGACCTTATTCCGTATAAAAACCTTTACTGCTTTAACTGCAGTGATAAGCATTTTGGTTTATTATTTTGTACCTAGTGTTATTATTCATGATTATGTGGATCCAGCCTTCTCTATTGCACTCGCAAGTTTGATACTTTATTCCGCTATTTCTTTGCTTCGTAAAGCTCGATTTGGTGGTGGAAAAGTTAATAATTAGATTTCTTGAAGGTTCACGTTTCTAAAATTAGAATAGCGATAATGTACTGTATATTAGGCTTTTAATGTGTTAAAGGTAATTGATACTGGTGCTTATTGAGAATGGTAGCAATAGGTTCTGATGTTAATTATAGTTGGGAATTGTTAGGTACTGAAAAGAACTTATTTAGCTATTTCTTTTACTTCAAATGATCCTATAAACTTTCTTTTATTAGAAAATTGTTTTTCTTTGATACTAAAAATCTATTGTATTTCGATTTAAAGCATGATATGTAATAAAGGTCCAATTTGGTTAGTCAGTATTAATGGAAAAAGGTTTCATAGCTAAATAATTAACAGGTATAAAGAAAGCCTTTCAAACAAATTAATATTTAAAAGGCTAAGATTATAATAAATTTCTCAAGATCAGTGTTGCAAATTTTTGAGAAAAATGATTGCACAAAAAAAAGGGCAAGCTACTTGCATCGCACTGCTACAACTTCATACCCTTGCTACGTTCCCGTCCTGGGGGAGTTCTGAAGGAGCTAGTCGTACAAGACTTACCCAGCTGCAAAAGTACAAATGTTTTTATATTTTTCGCAAATAAAAACTAACATTTTTTTAATTGTAATCTGATCAGATAGTTGTAGCTAATTTTTCTTAAAATAGAGTCCTCTCTTCAGCTTTTTTATACCTTTGCCAGCACCAAAAAAAACATTTAAATGTCAGAAAAAATCGGTGATCAAATACAGCATGATGGTATTATCACTCTAGTAGAGCCTGATAAACTCTCTGTGAGTATTATTTCAATGGCAACTTGTGCTTCTTGTCAGGTGAAAGGAGCTTGTTCTGCTTCCGATATGAAGGAGAAAATAGTTGAGGTGAAGCCACATACCAACCAAGACTATAAGGTTGGTGATAAAGTGATTATTGCTATTGATCAGAAAGTTGGAACCTGGGCGGTCCTATTTGGATATGTGTTTCCGCTAATTATAGTAGTGGTGGCTTTAATTATTTTTACTAACCTCATTGAAGATGAAGGTCTGGCTGGATTGATTTCTATTGCACTATTAGCTCCCTATTATGCTATTTTGTATTTTACTAGAAAGCGAATGGCGAATAATTTTGAATTTAAACTTTTGAAATAAATGATAGCATTAGAAACACGAATCGCTGCTTTTTCTAAGGTGGGCGCTTTTTTAAGATTATTACTAGATAATAACATGAAGCCACTGAAACTGGAGGAGCTTAAAAAATGGAACGATCAAGTGGGTACCGTCATACAGCTTCAGGATGAGTTATTAGACTATTTTGAGCATGCTCATCATTATAATGGTTGGTTTACTCAAGAGTTTGTGAGGATGGCCTTGCAAGACTGGTCAGAGGCATTAAGAAGAGATAGAATGCAGCGTTGGTTGAAACCCTATCCTTTTAAAAAGGATTACGAGCAAAAAAAAGTAGGGGTAGTCATGGCTGGTAATCTCCCTTTAGTTGGGTTCCATGATTATTTAAGTGTTCTCTTGTCAGGACATCAATTGATAGCCAAATTAAGCTCCGATGATGCCCATTTGCTTCCATTATTAAATCAGATACTTGGAGTGGTTGATCCCGAATTGGCTAGTCAAGCCTACTTTACTAAAGGACAACTTGAAAACTTTGATGCTGTTATTGCGACTGGCTCTAATAATACTGCTCGATATTTTGAATACTATTTTAGTAAGTATCCTCATATCATCAGAAAAAACAGGAATGGAATTGCAGTCCTTGATGGTATGGAAACTGAGCAAGAGCTTTTTGCTTTGTCCAAGGATATTATGAGTTATTTTGGTTTGGGTTGTAGAAGTGTTTCCAAGTTATATGTCCCAATAGGATATGAGCTGCGCTCATTATTTGAGGCTATGGAGTCTTATAAACATTTCGAACATCATAATAAATATTATAATAATTACGAATATAATAAAGCCATATATTTGGTAAATAAGGTTATGCATCGTGATAATGGGTTTCTATTAGTAAAGAAAGACCTTTCACTTGCCTCTCCAATTTCTGTTCTTCATTATGAGGAATATAATTCCTTGTCTGAATTAAAAGAATATCTGGAGCTTAAAAAAGATGAAATTCAATGCATCATTGGACATCAAAATGAGTTTTTTGACTTTGGCCAAGGACAGCATCCAGCGCTTAATGATTATGCAGATGGGGTAGATACTATGGCTTTTTTAGTTGCTTTATAGTTGAAAATACCAATGTTTTCAATAAAAAGAAAAGACTTTGAAATTAATACGTAAAAAAACTTGAAAAATATTTTTATTTTAACTGAAATTATATACTTTTGCACACCGAAAATATTAAGGAGAAAAAAGAAATGAGAAAAGATATCCATCCAAAGGAATACAGATTTGTAGTATTTAAAGATATGTCAAACGGTTATGCATTTTTAACTAAATCTGCTGCCAAAACTAAAGAAACTATTGAGTTCGAAGATGGAAAAGAATATCCATTGATTAAGCTTGATATTTCAAACCAGTCTCACCCATTTTACACTGGTAAGATGAAGTTAGTGGATTCAGCTGGTCGTATCGATAAGTTCAAAAATAAATACAAGAAACACCTTAAGTAATTCTTGTTTTAAGATATTTGATAAAGCCCATTTCTTCGGAGATTGGGCTTTTCATATTTAATGTTTTTTCACAAAATATTCTTTGAAATGCCATAAATAATGCTTATTATTGTATAAACAGAAGTAGAGTTATAAATATTTAATAATCAATATATGAATTATATCCTATTTGACGATTCGTCCAGAAACAATCTTTTGCCTCTAACACTCGTTAGGCCGATTGCTGATATTCGAATAGGTATTTTAACCATCAGAGAGAAATGGGAGAAATATTTGGGAGAAAAAACATCAACCATAACAGAATCTTATTTGGCAAAGAAATTTCCTATTAAAGAAGGAAAACAAAATATACTTATCAATGGTTCAGTATGTCCAACTCCTGAAATGGTAAAGGCAGTTAAAAACCTGAAGATAAATGAGACCTTAAATACTGAAGATTATATTATTGCCATGAATGTAGGCGAAGATATTAGTGGTGAGCCTAATTTTGATGCTGAATACAGTCATGATTTTAATGAAGAGCATATCAAGTTAATGTATACTTATGATGTCTTTTCTAATAATGACAAGGCTATTCGTGATGATTTCATTCTTCTTACAAAAGGGAGGAAATCTGCGAAACTAAGCGATAGTAATAATGTAATTGGGCTGGAGAATATATTTGTAGAAGAAGGTGCCACTGTTGAATTTGCGACTCTAAATGCAAATACAGGGCCAATATATATCGGTAAGGATTCTGAGATCATGGAAAATAGCGTTATTCGTGGTCCTTTTGCATTATGTGAAAATGCAGTTGTGAAAATGGCAGCCAAAATATATGGAGCTACTACTGTTGGTCCCTATTCTAAAGTTGGGGGTGAATTAAATAATACTGTGATTTTTGCTCATAGTAATAAAGCGCATGATGGTTTTCTTGGAAACAGTGTAATCGCAGAATGGTGTAATTTGGGTAGTGATACTAATACCTCTAATCTTAAAAATACATACGAACCTGTAAGATTGTGGAATTACCCTCAGTCAAGCTTTGTGAGTACAGGATTAACTTTCTGTGGTTTAATAATGGGTGACCATTCTAAATGTGGTATCAATACCATGTTTAATACAGGAACTGTGGTTGGAGTGAATTGCAATATTTTTGGCTCTGGATTCCAAAGAAATTATATTCCTTCTTTTAGATGGGGTGGAACAGGAAGACAAAGCAATTATCAAATAGATAAAGCATTTGAAGTTGCGAAAATTGTTTATGGCCGAAGAGGTAAAGAATTTGACCAAATGGAGCAAGATTTATTACAATCGGTATTTGATTTAACTATTGGAAATAAGTCCTATTAAAATTTTGGATCATATAATATTGAAGCCCTTTTTTACAAAAGGGCTTTTTTTTGGTATGTTATTTGAAACACTTATGAATTCAATTAGTGATATTAAATAAATAATTGATATACAATGTTTTACGATGGGGCTGTTTGTGTTTTTTCCATGGTTTAATCAAATGTCTGTCAAATTGTCAATATATGAAAGAAAAAATGACAAATCTATTATACTTGTCCGACTTAATGGACCACGATGCAGAATATATTCCTCTTTTATCTAGCGAAGATGAGGATCTTATGAATAATGAAGATTTACCTGATGCCTTACCCGTTTTGTCTTTAAGAAATACGGTGCTATTTCCAGGTGTGGTCATTCCTATTACAGTAGGCAGAGATAAATCTATAAAGTTGATAAAAGAAGCCTATAATAATGGAAATAAAACCATAGCTGTAGCTTCTCAGAGAGATGTAGCGATAGAGGATCCTGAAATTGGAGATCTTTATAACGTTGGGACTACCGCTCTAATTCTTAAACTGTTGAATATGCCTGATGGTACTACCACAGCAATTATTCAGGGTAAGAGAAGGGTTGAGTTGAAAGAAGTGGTTCAAACAGAACCATACTTGGTTGCTCGAATAAAGAATAGAGCCGAAGTTTTGGCTGAGAAGAATGATAATTTTACAGCATTGCTCGACTCTTTAAAAGAGCTTTCTGTTCAAATTATTAAGCAATCACCCAATTTACCTTCTGATGCAGCCTTCGCTTTGAAGAATATTGAAAGTCCGAACTTCTTAGTGAACTTTATCTGTAGTAATTTGAATGCTGATGTTAACGACAAACAAAAATTGTTAGAGGTAGATTCTATTACTGAAAGAGCACAAGGCGTATTGAAAAATTTGCATAAGGAGTTGCAAATGTTGGAGCTTAAAAATCAAATTCAAAGCAAAGTAAAAAAGGATCTCGATAAACAGCAGCGTGATTATATGCTTAATCAACAATTGAGAACCATTCAAGAAGAATTAGGAGACGTTCCAAGTGAAACTGAAATAGAGGAGCTTAAAAAGAAAGCGAAGAGTAAAAAGTGGAATAAAGAAGTTAAGAAGACATTTGACGAGGAGTTGAAGAAATTAAGAAGGATGAATCCTCAAGCTGCTGAGTTTTCTATACAACTCAATTATCTCGATACACTTGTAAGTCTTCCTTGGGGAGAATATACCGAGGATAATCTAGATCTTAAAAATGCTCAAAAGGTTTTAGATGATGACCATTATGGCTTGGAGAAAGTAAAAGAGAGAATTATTGAGTATCTAGCAGTTATAAAGCTGAAAAAGGATTTGAAATCTCCTATTATATGTCTTTTAGGCCCTCCCGGTGTTGGGAAAACCTCACTAGGTAAGTCAGTTGCTAGAGCTTTAGGTAGAAAGTATATAAGAATGTCCCTGGGTGGTTTACGTGATGAATCTGAATTGCGTGGACATAGAAAAACCTATATCGGAGCTTTGCCAGGTAGAATTATTAAAAATTTAAAGAAAGCTAATTCCTCTAACCCCGTATTTGTTTTAGACGAAATAGATAAGGTGAGTGGGAATAATTATAGTGGCGATCCTCAAGCTGCTTTATTGGAAATATTAGACCCAGAGCAAAATACAGCCTTTCACGATAATTATTTAGAAGTAGATTATGATTTATCTAGAATCATGTTTATTGCAACAGCTAATAATATAAGTACCATTCATCCTGCCTTAAGAGATAGGATGGAAATTATCGATTTAAGCGGTTACTTGAAGGAAGAAAAAATAGAGATTGCCAAGCGTCATTTATTACCTAAACAATTAAGAGAACATGGTGTTAAGAAATCCCAACTTACTTTCTCTAAAGCCATATTGGAGCAGATAGTAGAGGATTATACTCGCGAAGCTGGTGTAAGAACTTTAGATAAAAATTTGGCTAAGATTATTCGTAATAGGGTAAAAGCTATTGTGATGGAGGAGGCCTATAATATAAAGGTGGATAAAGAGGATGTTGTAAATATTATGGGAACACCACGATTTCGTCGAGATAGAGATCTAAATAATGATATTGCTGGCGTAGTGACTGGATTAGCTTGGACAAGCGTTGGGGGAGAAATTCTGTTTATTGAAACCAGCCTCAGTAAAGGAAAAGGAAGTTTTAGCTTAACCGGAAACTTAGGTGATGTGATGAAGGAGTCAGCTACTATAGCTTTCCAATATATTAAATCACATGCAGCTGATTTTGGTATTGATGAGGATGTGTTTACTAAATATAATGTGCATATTCATATTCCGGAAGGAGCTACTCCTAAAGATGGCCCTTCAGCTGGTGTTACTATGTTAACTGCTTTAGTGAGCTTATTTACTCAAAGGAAAGTAAAATCTAAGATTGCTATGACTGGTGAGATTACACTTAGAGGTAAGGTTCTTCCAGTTGGAGGTATAAAAGAGAAAATTCTAGCGGCCAAAAATGCTAAGGTTACTGAGATTTTGCTTTCTAGCGAAAACAAGAAAGATATTGATGAAATCAATGAGAAATATATCAAAGGTTTAAGTTTTAAGTTCTTCGATAGTTTAGTAGATTTGGTTCAATATGCTTTAACAGAAACTAAAGTAGTAAACGCTATTAAGTTTGAAAAATAATCGTTTGAAAAAATGAATTTTAAAAGGAGTTTTCAATCATGAAAGCTCCTTTTTCTTTTGTATCAAAATAGGGGATTCTTAAACTATCACATTCCATTTTCCACTTGTGTACATTCCAATATTTATTGCTCCCATCCATAATAATGGTGTCAAAACTTAATTTATTGCTCAATTGGTGTAGGCTGATTTTAGGATTGTTTCTTAGATATAGATAATTCAAGTGTATTGCATTTTCTGGAATTTGAAGACTTTTATCCAGAATAAAAATAAGCCTCCCATCAAAATTAATACAAGAAGAAGAATAAATGCTATCAAAAGTTAGATATTCGGTATGATCTATTCTTCTATAGAGTTGACTCTCGTATAAATATCTCTCATAATTCTGGCTATTGAATAAAGAAGTATCCATAATCACTTGGCTCTTATTGCTTGTTGACCATTCTACTAAAGACGCCTTTGGAACGTGATAGATAATAAAAAAATCTTTTTCATAATCTTCCATCCTTAAATAGGCATTAGAAACCATTAAAATAATGGCAATAGAAAGGAATACAATCAAAATTTTAGCTTTTTTATACATGAGAGCTAGAATAAGAAAGAGGATAAGAAAATAGACTAATAAGGTATCCCAGAAAGTAAAATATAAGTTCCTACTCACTGCATAAGGCATCTGATTAATAAAACCAATAGAGCTGTTTAGAATAAATAATAACCAATACAGGATTTTTTGTGAGAGAAGTCCCAGAATAGACTTTAAAAAGGGTAGGGCGTGAATGAAAATGGTTGCGAAACCACTTAGAAGTATGGCGAAACTAAGAGGAATAACAATGAGGTTGGTGAGTATGAAATAGTTTGGGAATTGGTGGAAATAGTAAATGGCGAGTGGAAAAGTTCCTATCTGAGCTGCTATGGATACAGCGATCAAGTCTTTTGTTTTGGTCAGAAATCCATTTTTAAAATAGTATAGTTTGGAAAGAGGGGGCTGAATAAACAATATGGCCAATACTGCTAAATAAGACAATTGAAATCCAATTTGGAAGATTAGAAATGGATCATTAATCAATAGAACCACTGCTGAGGCTGCTAAACTATTATAAGTGCTAGTTTTTCTATTTATTAAACTACCGATTATAATAAATGAAAACATGGTGGTTGATCTGAATACTGAAGGAGAAAGTCCGGTAATTAATGCATAAAGCCAAATGAGAGTAATGATGAGGAGTGAGTTGAGATAGGAACCATATTTTGTTTTTCTTAATGGAGCAAATAATACGTTAAAAATCATAAAAATAATTCCGACATGTAAGCCACTAACACAAAGTATGTGCATAGCGCCTGAACCTGCATACTTTTGTCTTAAATCGGGATCTAAATATTCGTCATAGCCTAATAATAGAGCAGAAGCTACTCCGAATTCAGAATCTCCCAGTTCCATATTTTCAAGAAGCTTTAATAAATGATTTCTAGTATTTAAACTCCATAGTTTAATCAAGTTTGGAGACTGATGATTAGTCGTAATCCAATCTGTTTTAGTTAAAAATACATGATGGTGAATGTTTTGCTTTTTGAGGTAAGAAGTAAAGTCAAACTCATTAGGGTTTCCAAGATTTCTAATGGCTTGTAATTTATCTGCTGCGATGAGTATTTCATCTCCATAATCCATTTTGATAAAATTGACTTTCTCAAAATAAATCAAGATTTTGCCCTGTAACTTAATAGCATTGGTATCATTTTCTTGAAATCCACCAATTACTAGTCCGGTGGCTTTAAATGATTTTCTTTTTTCGGTGAGCGGACTATTTATCCTAATGATTAAATGACTAACACTGTCATGATTGGAATAATGTAGATGATTGTATTTTTCTGTTTTTACTTCTGTGAGCTGATTTCCAATCAATAGAAAAAGTAAGCTTATAACGATTCCTCCAATAATTCTTATGGAGAATTTCCTTAAAGATAATGGTCGGAATGCCCAGAATAGGAGGATGGTAGTTAGAATAAAAAGGCTCCAAAATGGCAATATAATATTGGGATAATAAAAAGCCAAAAGGATGCCAATTATTAAAGGTAGGAGTATTCTTAGAAGAGGATAATCATTCCAAAATTTCATGATGCGCTTAAAATTTTTGGATTATCCGGTGGGTAGATAATCCGTTATTTATAAGTATGGTACTGCTCGGCCTGAAATAGCATCTCTCTTATAATAGGTAATGATAGTTCTGGGTTTACAGTATCAAGTCTTTCTGGATGCCATTGCACAGCTATCATAAATCCTTTGTCTTTTGGATTCCTCCACTCTACAGATTCTATAATACCGTCTCTTGCAATAGAGCTGATTTTTAAGTCATCAGCTAGTTGGTCTATGGCTTGGTGGTGGTTGCTATTTACTTTGCCCTCGCTCTGTGAGCTTAATTTACTCAATAAGCTTCCTTTTGTCAGTTGAATTTGGTGAAAACAGTTTTCCCAGTCAACTAGTCTGTGTTTTATAACAGTATCGTGGTCGGTGGGAATATCTATAATCAGACTTCCTCCGAGGCTTACATTTAGAATTTGTTGACCTCTGCAAATTCCCACTAAAGGCATTTTTAATGCCATAGCTTTTCTAATCAATTCAATTTCTAAGGTGTCTCTATATCTATCAAACGCGCCACAGTTTGCTGTATCGGCTAACTTACCATACCAACCAGGATATACATCTGCTCCACCAGAAATAATTAAACCATCACAATAATCTAATACTTGAAGTGCTGAATCCAGACCCAGCTCATACATATTGATGATTTTAACCTTGGAATCGGCTTTATGCACCCATTGTGGATAATTACCATACCATTTGTCAGGTTTTGCTTTTGATATAGCAATAGTAAGTTCTCGTTCATTATTTTGACAAGCATTTAATACAAATGCAATAAATAATAATAAAGACAGCTGAAATACTGATTTTCTATTCATTTCTTTAATTTGTTCCTGTAAAGATAGAAAGAAAAACAATGAGGAAACTACAAACTCAATAAATCCCTATGAATTAGTTTTATGAGCTAAGGGAGTTTGTTAAAAGTGCAATGAACCATTCTGGCGCTCGCATCGGTCTTCCTTTTTCTTTGCTCAAGAAAATCAATTCATTATAACCTTCGTTAATGAGTTCGCTTTCCTCGTTATATATGGAGTATTCAAACCGGATTCTAGCTTTAGGGATTTTGGGTATGCGAGTTATAATAGTTAATACGTTGTCGTAGAAAGCGGGCTTATAGAAACGACTATATTGGTTAATGAGCGGCATGACAATCCCATCATCTTCCATTTGTTTATAGGTATGACCCAATTGACGAAAAGATTCTGCACGACCCACTTCGTAAAATGTGGCATAATTTCCATTATAAACAAATCCTGATTGATCGCAATCTACATATCTTACCCTTACTTGAGTTGAAAATTCTAATTTCATATTTTGTGTTTTTGCGTTTACTGATGTTTTATGCTCTTCATTTCGGGGGCAAAATTAATCAGAAAATTTAATCTTAAAGGATAGCTTGATATAAATAGTATATAAATAAGGAAGAAAACAGATTTGGAGAATCAGTGAAGACAATAGCTAAGTATAGTTGAAAGAATTCTATTTTATTATAAGAAAACAATAAAGAGAAGGGAAATATGTTTTAATTTTGAGCAGATTTTATAATTGAATAATAAATGCAAAATTCAGATCTCCATCTTCATATCATTTCTTTTGATATTCCTTATCCTGCAGATTATGGTGGAGTGATTGATGTTTTCTATAAGATTAAGTCTTTGCACGAATTGGGACTTAAAATCCATTTACATGCCTATGAATATGGTAGGAAGCATAGTGAAGAATTGAATAAGTTTTGTGAAACGGTTTCTTATTATCAGAGGCAAAATGTATTGATTCAATTGTTTAAGAGTAAGCCATATATTGTTGCTTCTAGAGAGTCTGAAGATTTGATAAAGGCATTACAACAAGATGATTATCCTATTTTATTTGAAGGTTTACATACCTGCGGAATTTTGTCTGATATTAGACTAAGTTCCCGATTGAAATTGGTTAGAACTCATAATGTAGAGCATCAATATTACCATCACCTTTCATTGGCCTCCAAGCAATTTCTACAAAAGTTTTATTATCAGCAAGAAGCAAAGAAGCTCGAGAAATTTGAATCTCAATTAACCCATGCAGATGTAATTTTGCCTATTTCCCAGAGTGATGAACAATATTTCTCAAGTAGGTTCTCCAATGTGAGTTTTGTGCCTGCTTTTCATCCTGGTTTTGGAATTACAAGTTTAGTTGGTAAAGGGAGTTATTTGGTTTATCATGGGAATTTATCAGTAGAAGAAAATGAGAAAGCAGCTACTTTTTTAATTGATGAGGTTTTTTCAAAAGTAAAATACCCTTGTGTAATAACAGGTAAAAATCCTAGTTTAGAGCTTGAGAATAAAGCGGCCCATTATAAAAATATAAAAATTATAGCGAACCCCGCTACTGAGGAAATGGATAGATTGATAAAGGAAGCACAAATCAATATTTTACCTACTTTTCAAGATACAGGAATCAAATTAAAGCTATTGAAATCAATATCTGAAGGGCGATTTTGTATTGCTAACACTTTGATGGTAAAGAATACTGGTTTGGAAGATTTATGTTTTGTAGAAGATGAACCTTTATCAATGGTTTCATTAGTAAAATCATTAATGCGTACTGATTTTAAGCCCAGTCATGTGGATGAACGTAAGTTAGTATGGGATAAATTGTTCTCTAATGGTGGAAGTGCACAATTGATTATTGACACAATTAACAAAAAATAGTCAATATTTCCTTGTACATTGAAATTGGTTTGCTTATATTTGTTTTGAGCAATTTATTAAAAAAAAACAATCATTATGTACCTCATCTCTACATTCGTCGTATTCTCATGTATCCTTGTTTTTCTTTTTAGAAATTATTTAAAAGTATTCCTCTATGGAATCATTTATGGTCAATATCATATTAATTATTTGAGTCTATTCGATAAGGATAATAGTTATTATGAAGGGAATTATTATTCAAAATCTGATTTATATAATCAAGTATCTTTAATCAGAAATTCTTTAAATAAACGTGAAAAGGAATTAACAGATAAGCCTTTGTTTTTTCAAAATATCGAATTTGGAATTGGAACGAAAAAGTTAATTTCAATACTAGGCAAACCCGTTTCCCATGAAGTGTTGGATATTAATAATGAAAAAGTGGTCAGCCTTGAATTTTATATTCAACCTAATAATGTAGTGGATAGATATGTATTTTACTTTATGAATGATTCCTATTATTTCGGAGAATTTATTTTTAATAAAGTTACAGAATCATTTTCTAATCAAGTTTTGGATAAAATTAAGGCCCTTTATGAGTGTGGCACATTAATCGATAACGAAATGATGATTTATAATTCCAATGGAAATAACTTACTGTATAAGGACTTTGGGTTTAGAATAACGGTCAGTTATTTTAACCAAGACCATCTTGCCATTAGAGAATTATTAGAAGCACAACAGGAATTCAGAACCAAAATGAAATCCTCTTATGTATATAATTTAGATATACAGCAATTAAGCTTCTAATAATTAAGATGGATTTTGTGTTCGGTTTTTTTTATTTCACTAATGTTCAATCCAACTAGGGCTAAGGTTAGATTAATCTGTTCTTCCCTTTTGGAAAAACTCTTCTCCAATAGCATCGTTTAGGTGTAATTACCAATTTTTTATGAAAACAATCTAAAATATATTATGCATGCATAGTAAAATTTGCTATTTTTGAGTTCTTAAAAAAAGTTTCTTAGTACTCATTTGTTTTTACTAACTTAGAGGCTGTATTTTAAAGCGCAATATATCAAGTGATTATAAATTGAGTTGCTGGTTATGTATTTTGCTATTAGCGCTAGTATTCAAAGGACTTTTCATAGAAACAAAATAAAAACCAAGATAAGTGTATCGAATAAAATCCAAAATAAACACCCAGTCTGATTCTTTTCAGAACAATAAAAAGCAATTCGAAGGATTACTAAACGAATATCGTGATAAGTTAAAAATGGTTCAAGATGGATCTAGTGCTAAAGCGATTGAGAAGCACAAGTCGAGGGGGAAACTTCTGGCTCGTGAACGCATTAATTTACTTGTGGATACCAATACACCTTTTCTAGAGCTTTCTACATTAGCAGCTTATGGTAGTTATGATAACCAGTTTCCTTCTGCAGGAATCATCACTGGGATCGGAGTAATTCAAGGCAAAGATTGTATCATTATAGCCAACGATGCCACAGTAAAGGGAGGAACCTACATTAAAGAGACTATCAGAAAGCATATTAGAGCACAAGAAATAGCCATGGAAAACCATTTGGCCTGCATTTATATGGTAGATAGCGGTGGTGTTTTTTTACCTGAGCAAGCCAAAGTATTTCCCGATCGCTTTGATTTCGGAAGGTTCTTTTATAATCAAGCTCGAATGTCGGCTGCTGGGATTCCTCAAATATCTATCGTCATGGGTTCATGTACCGCTGGAGGAGCTTATGTTCCTGCTATGAGCGATGAAACCATCATTGTTAAGGAGCAAGGTACCATATTTATTGGTGGACCACCATTAGTAAAAGCAGCAACTGGAGAAGAAGTGAGTGCAGAAGAACTGGGAGGAGCGGATGTTCATACCAGCATTTCAGGTACTGCAGATCATTTTGCGGAAGATGATCGACATGCCATTTCCATTTGTAGAAATATATTTGAGAGTATTGAATATCACGACAAACAAAACCTAGAAACCAAAGAAATAGAGGAACCTTTTTACGATCCTCAAGAGTTATACGGATTAGCTCCCGTTGATTTAAAGAAACCCATAGATGTACGAGAAATTATAGCAAGAATAGTTGATGGGAGTCGTTTTCAGGAATTTAAAGAGCGTTATGCTCCTACTATTGTAACTGGTTTTGCGAAAATCATAGGCTATCCCGTTGGAATTATTGGTAATAATGGAGTTCTATTTTCAGAAACGGCTTTAAAAGGAGCCCATTTTGTAGAGCTATGTACAGCCAGAAAGATTCCTATTATTTTCCTTCAAAATATTACAGGTTTTATAGTGGGCAAAGAATACGAGAGAAAAGGGATTGCAAGAGATGGAGCTAAATTTGTTCATGCTGTAGCCAATGCCAATGTGCCTAAATTTACGGTAGTATTCGGTGGCTCATTTGGTGCTGGAAATTATGCTATGGCTGGCAGAGCTTATGACCCAAGACTATTATTGATGTGGCCCAATAGCAAGATTTCTGTTATGGGAGGAGAGCAAGCTTCTGATGTATTGATTCAAGTAAAAATGGATCAACTAAAAGCTCGAGGACAAGAAATGGCCCAAGAAGATATTGATCAACTAAAGAAATCTATTCTGGAAAAATACGAATATGAAGGTTCTGCTTATTATTCCACATCACGCCTTTGGGATGATGGAATTATAGATCCAGTAGATACTCGAAAAGTTTTAGCATTGGGGATAGCTATGACTTTAAATAAGAAATGGGAAGATACCAAAAATGGAATTTTCAGAATGTAGAGATTTATATTTTTTATTAAAAACAATCTAAATACCTAAAATAAAAACCTTTAACTATGGCAATTAAAATTAAAACATTAAGTGGCTATTTTCATGAATACCAAAAGAGCGCAGTAAATCCAGAAGATTTCTGGGGACAACAGGCAGAAGCTTTTTATTGGCGGAAGAAATATGAATGTGTTTTAGATTGGAACTTCACAGAACCAAGAATTGATTGGTTTAAAGGAGGAAGATTGAATCTTACTGAAAATATTTTTGAGCGTCAGATGTTTTTTAAGAAAGATCAGGCTGCCATTATCTGGGAGCCAAATGACCCTTCTGAGGAGGGTATTACTATAACTTATTCTGAACTTTTTGATAAAGTGAAACAATTTGCCAATGTGCTCCTTGAAAAGGGAGTAACAAAAGGTGACCGGGTGGCTTTGTATATGCCCATGATTCCCGAATTGGCCATTGCCATGTTGGCTTGTGCTAGAATTGGAGCCGTACATTCTATTGTATTTGCAGGATTTTCAAGTAATGCATTAGCTGATAGAATAATTGATGCTCAAGCAAAAGTGGTTATTGCTTCTGATGGAGGATTCCGTGGCACCAAAACCATTCCAATAAAGAAAATTGTAGATGAGGCAGTAGAAAGATGTGATTCAGTAGAAACGGTCATCATTAAAAAGAGAACTGGTGAAGAGGTAAATATGTTAGCAGGTCGCGATTATTGGTGGGATGAACTTACTGAAGGTGTGTCTTGTGATAATGATGCTGAAATATTAGATGCTGAGGATCCTCTTTTCATCCTCTATACATCTGGTTCTACCGGCCAACCAAAAGGCTTAGTTCATACCACTGGTGGCTATATGGTTTATACTTCCTATACCTTCCGCAATGTATTTCAATATGGGGAAGGTGATGTATATTTCTGCTCTGCTGATATTGGCTGGATTACTGGCCATTCTTATATTGTTTATGGCCCATTATTAAGTGGAGCCACAACATTAATGTTCGAAGGAATTCCTACTTTTCCTGATGCAGGAAGATATTGGGATATTGTAGAAAAGTATCAAGTGAATCAGTTCTATACAGCACCAACTGCTATTCGTGCTTTAATGGCAGAAGGAAATGAGTTTGTCGAGAATAAAGAAATGAAAAGCCTAAAGGTTCTAGGTACAGTAGGAGAACCCATTAATGAAGAAGCTTGGCACTGGTATCATGATCATGTGGGTAAAGATCGTTGTCCCATTGTGGATACTTGGTGGCAAACGGAAACGGGTGGGATTTTAATCAGCCCTATAGCTGGCGTTACGCCCACTAAACCTTCTTATGCCACATTACCACTTCCTGGTGTTCAACCTGTCATAGTGGATCCCGATGGAAAAGAGTTAAAAGGAAACAGTGTTCAAGGTAATCTTTGTATCAAATTTCCATGGCCGGGAATGGCAAGAACTATTTATGGTGATCATGAACGTTTCCAACAAACTTACTTTTCAACCTATCCTGGCTACTATTTCACTGGAGATGGTGTAAAACGAGATGAGGATGGTTATTATAGGATACTAGGTAGAGTTGATGATGTCATCAATGTTTCAGGTCATAGAATGGGAACAGCCGAAGTAGAAAATGCGATTAACGAGCATCCTCGAGTAGTGGAATCTGCTGTTGTTGGTTTTCCTCACGATATCAAAGGACAAGGGATTTATGCCTTTGTAGTTTGTACCGATATGGATGAAACCACCAGCGAGGAGGGGATTATAAAGAGTATTAAAATTGGAGTTAATAATATTATTGGTCCAATTGCTCGTCCTGATAAAATTTTAATAGTAAGTGGATTGCCAAAAACACGCTCTGGTAAAATTATGAGAAGAATCCTCAGGAAAATAGCTTCCAACGATACTTCAAGCTTTGGAGATACTAGTACTTTATTGGATCCTGGTGTTGTCGAGGAGATTATGGAAAAAGCTAAGAAATAATATATCACGCAAAGATACAAAGACGCAAAGGAGAATATTTATTTTCTTAGTGCCTTTGAGTCTTGGTGGCAAATCAAATAAAAAATGAAAGTATATAAAACCATAGAATTAGAAATAAACAACGAAGTAGGCACCGTTTGGCTTAATCGTCCAGAAATACACAATGCTTTCAATGAAGTCATGATAGCGGAGTTGATAGAGATGTTCGAAGAAATCAATGATAATGAAGGAATCAGAGTAGTGGTTTTAAGAGGTAGAGGAAAGTCATTCTGTGCTGGAGCAGATTTGAACTGGATGCGTGATGTGGCAAAATATTCCTATGAAGATAATTATAAAGAAAGTCTCAATCTTTCACTCTGTTTTTATAATATCTATACCTGTGCTAAGCCTACCATCGCTATTGTTCATGGAGCAGCTATTGGCGGTGCCAATGGATTATTAGCAGCTTGTGATTTTGCTTATGCAGAGGAGAATACCACTTTTTCTTTAAGTGAAGTAAAGATTGGCATTGTGCCGGCTTGTATTTCTCCATATGTGACCAAAAGAGTAGGAGAGTATGGTTCCAAAGAATTAATGCTAACAGGCAAAAGATTTAAAGGCGCCGAAGCAGCCCATCATCGTTTGGTGAATAAATCATTATCCTCAAGCAATTTAGACCTTCATCTAGAGGAACTCATAGGATTGTTAAAGACCAGTGGCCCTAAAGCCATGACCCAATGTAAGAACCTTCTCTACGATATTTCCAATAAGCTGAGTCTTCAAGAAGCCATTGATTATACCGCCAAGATGATAGCCGAAATCAGAGCCAGCTCAGAAGGTCAAGAAGGCATGGCAGCATTTCTGGAAAAGAGAAAGCCAAATTGGGTGGCCACCAGTCCTGAAAAATAATAAATTACTGCTTGCGTTGATTTGTAATCGACGCGTTCTAATAATAGAGGAATAATGAAGAAATTCAATAAAATATTAATTGCCAATAGAGGTGAAATTGCAGTAAGAATTATTAAGGCTGCTCAGAAAATGGGAATCACCAGTATGGCTGTCTATTCACAGGCTGATAAGGATAGCTTACATATTCGTAAAGCTGATGAAGCCTTTTGTATAGGTGAAGAATCACTGTCTGAAACCTATTTGAATGTTGGAAAAATAATGGAGATTGCTCTGAAACATGGGGCTGATGCCATTCATCCAGGTTATGGTTTTTTGGCGGAAAATCCTGAATTGGTGGCAGCTTGTGAAAAGAACGATATTGTTTTTATTGGACCGTCGAGTCGAGCCATTCAGTTAATGGGAAATAAAATAGAGGCACGAGCTTTTGTGGATAGCCTTAAAATCCCCATGACCAAAGGTGTGACGGGTAGCCCTGAAGAACTTCTGAGTCTGGCAAAAAACATAGAACTGCCTATCCTTGTAAAAGCCGCAGCTGGTGGAGGAGGGAAAGGAATGAGAATTGTGCGTGATTGGAATGATTTGGAATCCGTAATTGAGTCCACAAGCCGTGAAGCCTTAGCTTATTTTGGTGATGCTGAAGTTTATGTGGAGAAGTTCATTGAGAATCCTCGTCATATTGAAATCCAATTATTGGGCGATAGATTTGGAAATGTAATTCATTTATATGAACGTGAATGTAGCATTCAACGTCGTTACCAGAAAATAATTGAGGAATCTCCATCTCCCACTTTAGATCAAGCCACAAGAGAAAAGATGGGGAAAGCAGCAGTAGATATTGCCAAAGCCATTAATTATACCAGTGCTGGAACTATCGAGTTTTTAGTGGATTCCGATTTAAACTACTATTTCTTGGAGATGAATACTAGAATTCAAGTGGAACATCCTGTTACGGAAATGGTGACTGGCGTAGACTTGGTTCAAGAGCAAATTAGGATAGCACAAGGAGAAGAATTAAGCTGGAAGCAAGAAGATATTAAGCAAAATGGTCATGCCATTGAAGCACGAGTTTATGCGGAAGAACCTGAGAATGATTTTCGTCCAGCACCAGGTTTCGTAAGTTATTATAAAGAACCCAAAGGAGTACATATTAGAGTGGATTCAGCTATTGATCAAGCCGTAGAGATAAAAAGCTTTTTCGACCCCATGATAAGCAAGTTGGTCGTGTGGGAAGAGAACAGGTCCAAAGCGATCACGAAAATGATGGCTAGTTTAGAGGAATTCGTCATTTTGGGCTTGTCGACTAATATTCCTTTTATGCTGGCTTTAATGAAAGAAGAAGATTATATACTGAATTATATCTCTACTAAATATTGCGATACTCATGCTTCTCAAATACTAAAAAGTGCTGAAGCTTATCATCTTAATATGGATAGGAATATCCTTGGAGCAGCTTATGCCTCTATAAAAATAGCCTCCTCTAATTCACCTCATAATATTTGGGAAAAAATAGCTTATTGGAGATTACAAATGGATTTTCAATGGAAATTAGGAGAAGAATTCCTTTCTTATCAATTGATGGAAGTAAAACCTTCAAGTTTCAGATTAAAAAATGGACAAGATATTCTTCCAGTTGAAATTTTAAGTGTAAAGAATAATTGTATTGATTTAAGTATTGATAACAAAGAAGAACGAGTTTACTTCGTGAAGAAAGATGAAGCCCATATTCTTTTTAATTGGAAAGGACAAGTATTTAAATTAGAAGATTTAGAGGTCTTAGTTCAAGAAGATTTTTACGAATCTAGTCATGAGGCTGAAACTAGCGATATTTTAAAATCTCCAATGCCTGGTAAGGTGATCAAAGTATTGGTGGAAGAAGGGGGAGAGGTTAAAAAAGGTCAAACTTTATTGATAGTGGAAGCCATGAAAATGGAAAATAATATCTTAGCCAGTCGTGATGGAAAAATAGAAGAAATTCTAGTTCAAGAAGGAGAAATGGTGGATAATACTAAAATATTATTACGTTTGGAGGAGGCTGAATAAATCATCAATTCTATCACAAAAATCAATTTTTAATCAAATAAAACATCATATATGAATTTCGAATTAACAGAAGAACAAGAGTTGATTAGACAAACGGTAAGGGATTTTGCTGAAAGAGAAATCAAACCTATTGCTCAAGAGTTGGACGAGAAAGAAGAGTTTTCAGAGGATTTAACTCGAAAAATGGGTGAGCTTGGCCTTTTTGGTATGTATCTTCCAGAAAAATATGGCGGACAAGAATTGGATACCTTATCCTATATTATCGCAGTTGAGGAATTAGCCAGAGTTGATGGCTCTCAAGCAGCCACTTTAGCGGCTCATAATTCTTTGGGAATTGGACCACTCTATTATTACGGAACAGAAGAGCAGAAATTAAAATACTTGCCCAAATTATGTACTGGTGAAGGGCTTTGGGCTTTTGGTCTTACTGAGCCCGATGCCGGTTCTGATAGTCGAGGTTCTAAAACCACTGCAAAACTAGAGGAGGGAAAATGGAGAATAAATGGTTCTAAGATATTCATCACCAATGGTGCCTCCGATTTGTCATTAGGAGCAACTGTACAGGCCGTAACAAAGGTTCTTCCTGATGGTAAAAAAGAATTCACCACCGTAATTGTAGAAAAAGATACTCCTGGTTTTAAAAGAGTAGCCATGCATGGAAAAATGATGTGGCGTTCTTCAGATACTTCAGAATTATATTTCGATGATTGTATAGTACCAGAAGAAAATCTACTAGGAGATATTGGACAAGGAAGTAAGATTATGCTTTCGACTCTAGATAATGGAAGACTTTCCATTGCTGCTATGGGTTTAGGGTTGGCACAAGGAGCTTATGAAATGGCTTTGCAGTATTCTAAAGAACGTAATCAGTTTGGAAAACCAATTTCTAAATTTCAGGCCATTGCTTTTAAGTTGGCCGATATGGCCATGCAAATTGAATTAGCCAGAAATCTCCTATACAAAGCATGCTGGTTAAAAGACAATAAAAAACCATTTGCCAAAGAAGCAGCCATGTCGAAATTATACTGTAGTGAGATTGCAAAATCAGTAGCTGATGAAGCAGTGCAAATTCATGGTGGTTATGGCTTAATGAAAGATTATCCAATAGAAAGATTTTATCGTGACCAACGATTATTACAGATAGGAGAGGGCACTTCTGAGATTCAAAGAATGGTAATATCAAGATATATTGGTTGTTAAAACGAAAAACAAAAACCTAAAATATGAATAAAGTAGTAAAAGATGCTAAGGAGGCTTTGCAAGGAATGCAAGACGGACAAACCCTAATGTTGGGTGGTTTTGGTCTTTGTGGGATTCCGGAAAATACCATCAAGGCCTTAGTGGAATCTGAGTTCAAAGATTTAACCTGTATTTCTAATAATGCTGGTGTCGATAATTTTGGCTTAGGTGCATTATTAAGAAAACACCAAATTAAAAAGATGATATCTTCTTATGTAGGTGAAAATAAAGAGTTTGAACGTCAGATGCTTTCTGGTGAGCTAGAGGTGGACTTGGTTCCACAAGGGACTTTAGCAGAGCGTATTAGAGCAGGTGGAGCCGGTATTCCAGCTTTTTACGTTCCGGCAGGTTATGGAACTGAAGTTGGTGAAGGTAAAGAATCAAGAGAATTCAATGGAAAAATGCATCTTTTAGAACATGCATTAACTGCGGATTTTGCAGTAGTAAAGGCTTGGAAAGGGGATACCATGGGAAATCTTATTTACCGAGAAACAGCTAATAACTTTAATCAGCCCATGGCCATGGCCGGTAAAATCACCATTGCAGAAGTGGAAGAACTGGTTTCTGCCGGTGAGTTGGACCCCAATCAGATTCACACACCAGGTGTCTTTGTTCAAAGAATATTTCAAGGTGTAGATTATGAAAAGCGAATTGAATTTGAAACAGTTCGTGATTAGATTAATTAACCACTAAGACACAGAGACACAAAGGTACACGAAGAGCTCATTAATTATACTTTGGTTTTAAAGCGAGCGTATATAGAATTAAACTTTGTGTACCTTAGAGTCTTGGAGCCTTTGTGGCAGATAAAAATAAAAACAATGAGTCTAGATAAAAACGGAATAGCAAAAAGAATAGCCCAAGAATTACAAGATGGGTATTATGTAAACCTAGGGATTGGAATACCAACATTAGTTGCAAATTATGTCCCAGATGGAATAGAAGTAGTGCTTCAGTCGGAGAATGGATTATTAGGAATTGGCCCCTTTCCTGAAAAGGGAAAAGCAGATGCCGACCTGATAAATGCGGGTAAGCAAACGGTGACTACATTGGCAGGTTCTTCTTTCTTTGATTCTTCGATGAGCTTTGCCATGATTAGAGGAGGTCATATTGATTTAACTGTCCTTGGTGCTTTTGAAGTTACTGATAAAGGAGACATCAGTTCCTGGAAAATTCCCGGAAAAATGGTAAAAGGGATGGGAGGAGCCATGGATTTAGTGGCGGCAGCAAAGAATATTATCGTAGCCACCACTCATACCGATAGAAATGGGAATCCAAAGCTGAAAACAGCTTGTAGTCTTCCTTTAACAGGAGTAAACTGCGTAAAGAAAATTGTTTCGGATTTAGCCGTCATCGAAGTAACAGACCAAGGCTTCAAATTAATAGAAAGAGCTCCTGGAGTTTCTGTTGAAGAAATTGTGGAGAAGACCGGTGCCCCTTTAATTATTGAAGGTGATATTCCAGAGATGAAGATTTAGGGCAAAGGGCAAAGGGCAAAGAGCAAAGAGCAAAGGGCAAAGAGCAAAGAGCAAAGAGCAAAGAGCAAATATCCTTAATAAACATTTCGTAAATAATAGAATTATTAAAAAATAATCTTTTGAAAAAAGTGTTCAAGAACGAGGCATGTGAGTCATTTTAATTTGAGAGCTTACTACGGTAAGTGACAAAATTAAAATGTGAACATAACGAAGTTATTGGACAATGTTTTCAAAATCTAAATACCTGAATTATGAATTATCCAAAGAGAGTGACTATTGGCGATATTACTGTCAGAGACGGTTACCAACACGAAGAAAATTTTATCCCAACCGAAGCCAAAATATGGATGTTAGAACAATTAGTTTTAGCAGGTTTTAAACATATTGAGGTATCTAACTTTGGTAATCCAAAAGGAATGCCTCAGTTTAAAGACTGCGATGATTTATTCAAAGGTATTCATCAATCAAAGAAAGTAAAGCATCTTTTAGAGGAGGTAAGTTTAACTGCTGTTACTATTAGAGAAAGAGCAGCTGAAAGAGCCATACAAGCAAAATTAGAAGGCTGGGGACCCGATAGAATCCTCTTTATGGTATCCACCAGTGAGAGTCATCACAAAAAGAATAGTGGTCTTTCTTTAAAGGAATATTGGAAAATGGCTGAGGAATATATAAAGAAAGCTCATGATGTGGGTATCAAAGTAAATGGAACCGTGAGCACCATTTGGGGCTGTCCGATTGAAGGTCCTACTGATATGAATAAAGCCATAGAATTTGCACAGCGTTGGATAGATATTGGAGCCGATGATGTGGAACATGCAGACCATGACGGTAGTGCTTCACCAGATAGGGTTTATCGCTATTATTCTTCATTACTTGAGCATTTTGGAAATCCAGATAAGCATATTGTACATTTTCATACCACTAGAGGATGGGGCTTGGCCAATGTGCTAGCTGCCTTGCAAGCTGGGATGACCAATTACGAATCTACTATGGGTGGAATTGGCGGACAGCCCGCTAATTTTGTAAGTGGAGTTCCTGTGTCAGGAACAGGAGCCTATTATTATAAAGACTCAAATTTGGTGGGTTTAGTCAGTACCGAAGATATGGTGGTTATGATGGATGAAATGGGTATTGAAACCAATTTGGATATTGATAAAATTCTAGACATAGGAAATATGAATGAGCGGATAGTGGGTCGTAGATTACGCTCTGAAGCTATCAAAAGTGGCCGCATACCTAAGGATTTGACTGGGAGGTAGTTTGTTATCGAGCCAAAGCAATTTTAGGCTTTTTGTTTTTCATCTTTTTATCTTTTGACACTTTAAGTAAATCTTGGTATTTATCTCTTTTAACTGCTATATAAGCAGCATAGTCTTTCATTTCAATGAGACCAATATCATCTTTTGCCATAAAATGAAATTGCAGAAAGAAACCAACAATATCTATTTTATTTACTTTGTCTTTTTTGCCTTTTCCAACATATAGCGTCACCCATTCGCTTTGGCTTAATTCTCTGCCTTCTTTCAGCTTTATATTTTCAGGTTCTTCTTGTAAATAGGACGGTAGTTTATCTAATTGACTCCTGATGATGACCGCAGTTCCTGTAGCTTTCATTCTGGCTGTTCTGCCATTACGATGGGTAAATACTGTTTCTTGAGGAGGGATTTGATAATGAATCACATAATCCAATTCAGGTATGTCGATACCACGAGAAGCTATATCAGTGGCAATGAGTACACGAGAACTTCCATTTCGGAACTTGGTGAGCTCCAATTCTCGTTGATCTTGTTCCAACCCACCGTGAAAGATAGAGTAAGAAATCTTGAAGATATTAAAATACTCTGCAATTCGATCGCAAGCATCTCTATGATTTACAAAAACCAGAGCGTTTTCACCATCTTCTAGATTATTGATGATCTTAATCAGTCCTTCTGGCTTTTCTTCTTTAGAGACTAATAATTGCTTTAATTCTAAATCTATTTTCTCTTCCTGACTAAAATCTAAGGTATGTAAATCTTTTAATTGCAAATATCCGGGTATTTCAATCCGTTGAGTAGCAGAAACCAATAATTGTCTTTTTACGTGTTTGAGCTCTGCTCTAATAAACTCCATTTGTTTAGAAAAGCCCAATTCCAATGATTTATCAAATTCATCAAAAACCACTTGCTCAATAGTTGATACATCGAATGTCTCTCTTTGCATGTGATCTTGCACTCGTCCGGGTGTTCCTATTAAAATTTCAGGAGGATGAGTGAAATTTTGACGCTCCACTGAAAAAGGATGGCCACCATAAGCCACATTTATTTTCCATCCGGTTTTCATTTGTTTCAAAACACTTTCTACCTGCAAAACCAATTCGCGTGTAGGAACTAGGATTAAAGCTTGAACACCTGGTTTCTTCTGAATTCTAGACAGGATACTCAAGAGATAGGCCACCGTTTTTCCGCTACCTGTTGGTGCTAATAATAAAAGGTGAGGATGTTGTGTCGCTGCATCAATAGTAGCATTTTGCATTTCGTTGAGTTCAGAAAAACCTAAGTTTTTTATGATTTCAATCTTGTTGTGTTTTGATAAATTCATTGGGCAAAGGTAGATGATCGTATCTGTTAAAAAAAATGCGATTTTGAGCCTAGGAAAGGTTAAAATTATAATTAGAGAACAATATTGTCCAAAATAAGTTTCATATTATTAAAAGATTCTTCACTTCATTGCATTTCGTTCAGAAAGACAATGTATAGAATATGACACCATGGAAGAATGGATTTTATTTTTCTATAGCAAAATAAAACCTATTCTTCCAGTTTCCTTACCAAAACTCTTGTCACTCCGATGCGTAGCGAGGAGTCTATTGTAATTATTAGGACGCTATTGATTAGAGAATTATTAGTGTTGAATCTTCTAATCGAAAAAATAGGCATAAAAAAACAACCCACAAAAAAATATGAGTTGTTCTATATTATCATAAAAAAGTATCTATTCAGCTTTGGTCCAATAGGTAGTTTTTCCTACCCATTTAACACCAATATATCCCTTGATCATTAATGAACCATTGTCTTCGAATTCCATATAGCAGCTGTAGGTTTTGCCACTTTTAGGATCATAGATTTCTCCATCTTCCCACTCATCATCATCAAAAACGAAATCTTTTAAAAGAACGATTCCTTGTAGCTCTCTTTTCTTCATTTCATCATCAGGATTTTCAACATCTAGTTTTGGAGTTCCATCTTCATTATTTGGAGTTTTTAACCAGACCAATTTGCCAAAGTATTTGTCTCCTTGTTTATAGATTTCTACTTTCCCATCTTTTTCTTCATTAAACCATTTCCCAATAATTCTATCCGAATCGGTTTGTGCTATTAAAGGTAGGAAAAAGAAACTCAGCATAAATAATAATGCAATTTTCAGCTTACTGTTTTTCATAAATTATTTTTTGTTTTAGGTTTTTCTAATTCTGTTTGTGAAAAGATATTCAATTCATTAGGAGCAAATATAGTATTTATTCATTGGATTCAAATAAGTCAAGAGAAGGTTTTTTTCTCTCCACTTTTTTCACTTCCATATTCCTAGCATCTATATCTGCTTTCATTCTCCATTTCCCTTTTTCAAAATAAAAAGCATCTACCGCATTACCCATAGGTACCATAAACTCTGGTAAATTTGCTAAATCTGGATACATTGGAATGAGATGATCAAACACTATTAAATCCTCGCTAAAAGTACTGGTCTCGTACTTCTTTTTCTTCTTGTTCCACTTTCGGGTCGAGAAACTATATTCTCCATAGTCCAATTGAAATTTACTTTGGAAATTATAACTAAATAGCATCCTCTTATGATATTCTTTTTCAATCATAAAAAAATTGAGCTTGCCAAAACTAGGCTTCCCACTTTTACTTAATGTAATCACTTCAATCAATTTAAAAGCAGTTTGGTCTTGAGAAGGCAGCCAACCTAACAAAGTATAATAATCTTTATCATTATAGCTGTTTTCAACCATTTTCAAATAGAGGGCTGCAGGCCAATTGTCATTATTAAAAGATTCTTTGGAGTTGATACTTTGATGAAAATCACTTGGAATGAGCTCAAATACAGCATACTCTTTTTTGTTTTGATTATAGCTTTTAACAAATCCATAATGCTCCCAATTGCCATCAAAAGATATGGCCCAAGTAATGATTTGGAGCTTTTTATCGCTGCTTACCAAAGAATATAATAATCCAGTGGAGTCAATTTCTTGAAGTTTTTTTGGTTCTGATCGGAGTAAGGAATCTAATTTTATTTTGAGCTCACTGTTTAAAATAAGCTTCTTATCCGCTTCATTTGATGAAAGGATTTCAGTTGATATTTGTTTTATGGTATCAATTTGAGCCATTCCATCCACCATACTTCCAAAGCTAAAAAGTAGCAATAGGGTATGAAAACCGAAGATGTTATTTCTTTTTGTTACCATAATCAGTATCTGCAAGTATATTATGCATTTCTCTGTATCTCTCGCAAAAGAGCTTCGAGAACAAGGCTTGGTTTTTATGAAAATCAAGGAGTTGACTTTTGTCAATGACTGTTTTCGTAAAAAGTATAACGCAGTTATCGGAGTTTTCTTGCAGAGAATAATAAAACACCATTGGCAAATATATAACGCATATTTGATTAGTTTATGGTGTATTCTATATTTTTAACTAAATTTGAAGCATCTAATAGGATTTTTGTAAGCCCATCCTTGTATTATAAATAAAACATAAAATCATGATCAATCGTTTTACGACTTATGTGATGACGGGAGTCCTTGTATGTGGACTTTTGTTCTCAGGACCCGCATGGGCCAAAAAGAAAAAAGAAACAGCAGAGAAAGAAACCACTGCTCTTGAAAAGGCCAATATTGGTTTAACTTGGAGAGGAATTGGGCCTGCTTTTACTTCAGGAAGAATTGCTGACTTTGCAGTTAACCCAGATAATCCAAGTGAATATTATGTGGCAGTTGCCTCTGGTCATATTTGGAAAACCTATAATAACGGTACCACTTGGGAGCCAATATTTGATAATAATGGAGCTTATTCTATTGGTTGTTTGAAAATGGATCCCAATAATCATCATGTGATTTGGGCTGGAACGGGTGAGAATAATCACCAAAGAGCTTTGGGTTACGGAAATGGTGTTTATAAATCAGAAGATGGTGGAGCTAGTTGGACCAATATGGGACTAAAAGAAAGTCGTCAGATTGGTATGATAGCCATTGATCCTAGAGATAGTGATGTGGTTTATGTGGCTGCTGAAGGATCTGCTTGGGGACCTGGAGGCGAAAGAGGATTGTATAAATCTATCGATGGTGGAGCCAACTGGGAATTGGTTTTAGAAATCAGCGAAAACACAGGTATCAATAATGTGGTTTTAGACCCCATTGATCCTGATCTAATTTATGCCACTGCTGAACAAAGAAGAAGAAGTGGATTCGGAAAAATTGGAGGAGGGCCAGAATCAGGTCTTCACATTTCAAAAGATGCTGGGAAAACTTGGAAAAAAGTGACCAATGGTTTACCTGGTGGTCATGTGGGAGGTATGGGAATTGCCATTTCTTCTGTGGATAGGAATGTAGTCTATTTAATTATAGAAGCACAAGGGGAAACAGGTGGTTTCTTTCGTTCGGTAAATAGAGGAGCGAGTTTTGAGAAAATGGGTGATCATTCTGCCAGTGGACAATATTATAATGAGATTTATTGTGATCCAATCGATGTGAATACAGTATATTCTGTAGAAACCATTAGTAAAGTAAGCCGTAATGGTGGTAAAACATGGAATTCGATTGGTAATAATGGAAGACATGTTGATGATCACGCTCTTTGGATTGACCCTACAGATACCAAGCACTTCATGATTGGTACTGATGGTGGTGTTTATGAATCTTATGATGGAGGTAATAATTATATTTTCAAATCTAATCTTCCCGTAACACAATTTTATAGAGTAGCTGTAGATAATACAGAGCCTTTCTATTGGGTATATGGTGGAACACAAGACAATAACAGTTTTGGTGGACCTAATATGAATACAACAAGAGGAGGAGTAACTCAAGGGGAATGGAAAACAACTCTTGGAGGTGATGGTTTCTGGCAAGCAATCGATCCAGATGATCCAAATATCGTTTACTCAGAATACCAATATGGTAATGTTTCTCGCTACGATAAAAAATCAGGAGAAAGTATTTCAATCAAGCCTCAACCTAACAAAGATGAATTAACACATCGTTGGAATTGGGATGCGCCTATGTTGATTAGTCCTCATCAAGGTCAGACTTTGTATATAGCTGCCAATAAGGTATTTAAAAGTACCGATAGAGGTCACAGTTGGAAAACAATAAGTGAAGACTTAACCCGCAACGAAGATAGAAATCAGTTTAAAATGATGGATAAATATTGGCCATCAGATGCTGTGGTAAAAGATATGTCTACTTCACAATGGGGAACTATTGTTGCGATGGCTGAATCTAAAGTAAAAAAAGGTTTACTTTATGTTGGTACAGATGATGGTTTGATTCAAATAACAGAGGATGATGGTGACAACTGGTTCAAAGTTAGTAGCTTCCCTGGCGTTCCAGAATATACTTATGTTAGTGATATTATGCCTTCTAAATTTGATGAGAATGTGGTTTTCGCTACTTTTAATAATACCAAGGCTGATGATTTTAAACCTTATGTTCTAAAGTCAACAGATAAAGGTCGTACATGGACTTCTATAGCTGCTAACCTTCCTGAAAATGGTTCTGTTCATACTTTGGAGCAAGATTTTGTAAAAAAAGACCTCCTTTTTGTAGGAACTGAATTTGCTTTCTATTTCTCCATTGATGGAGGACAAGAATGGAAGAAATTAAGTGCGGGAATGCCTGACGTTGCTGTGAGAGATATTGCTATTCAAGAAAGAGAAAACGACCTTGCTATTGCAACATTTGGTCGAGGATTTTACATTTTAGATGATTTTACTCCACTTAGAGAATTAAGCACAGATTTATTTGATCAGGAAGCTTTCTTGTTCCCAATTTCTGATGCTTTAATGTTTGTACAAACTGGAAATCGATATGGTCAAGGTTCTATGCCATATTTAGGTAAGAACCCTAAGTTTGGAGCTGTGTTTACTTATTATATAAAGGAAATTCCAAAAACTATTAAGAGTGAGAGAAAGAAAAAAGAAAAAGAACAGTTTGAAGCTGGGGAGAAAATTCCCCAACCAAGTGTTGAAGAATTAAGAGCCGAAGAAAGACAACTTGACCCATACCTCGTTTTTACTATTAAAGATGCAGCTGGTTCTGTGGTTAAGGAAATATTTAAGAAGCCTTCGAAAGGTGTAAATCGTATGAATTGGAGTCTTCAGTATGCCGGTTTTAATCACATAGAAACTGAGGAGTTTAATCCTACAGATAATAAGAATAGTTGGGGATATCCAGTACTTCCTGGTAAATATAGCGTGAGTATTGATATGGTTTTTGATGGGGAAAAGAAAGCGCTTGCTGGGCCTGTTGAATTCACTGCCAAAACTCTTAATAATACTACTTTACCTGCTGCTGACCGTGGCACTTTAGTGGCATTTCAACGTCAAATTACTGAAGTAATTAAGACCATGAATGGTGCTGGACAGTATATGGAAGAGATGGAAAAGAGAATCGCTTCTGTTCGTCAAACTATCCATAATACGCCTGGTATGCCATTTGAATTAAGTTTAAAAACTAAAGCGATTGCCGAACAATTAGATGATCTTTTCTTCTTGATAGACGGAGTGGAAGCAAAAGCTAGTTGGGAAGAAATTCCACCAGCTGCTGTTCCTTTAAGCAATAGAATTCAAAATATAGTTTGGGGAATGTGGAGTTCTACTTCTGAACCAACTCAAACTATGGTTAATAATTATGCTATTGTTGTGGAGGAGGTTCCTCAAATATTAAAGACTTTAGAAAAGATGGATGCCGATATGAAAATGGTAGAGCAAGAGTTAGAAAAAGCTGGAGCACCATGGACACCTGGTCGAATCCCTACTTTTAGAAAATAATAGAATAAGATTATAAATGAGAAAGCCTAGATGAGAATCTGGGCTTTTTATATTTATGGGGTTTCGTATTTTAACTCTAAAAAATAGCTCCAATAATTAAATAAAAGAAAACTAGTGATACCATAGTAATAGGCACTCCACCAATAACTGAAGTTAATATACTAGCGGTTACATTTAAATGTTTTCTAATTCTTTTATAAAGATAGGAAATAGCAATCATCATTGGAAGACCATAAAACAAATAACCTTGAGCAAGTCTCCAACCGAATATTTGATGAAAATAATCAGTGTCTTTATCGATCCATATTAATAAAATAATTGATAATGATACAAGCAAAAAAATAAAAAAATAAGGCGCAATTTTATTTAAAATTTTCATAGAAATGTTTTAGTTCAAACGAAATAGGAAATATTTTATTGCAATGATATGCACGTAGTTGCGCATATACCTAGTTATGTGTTTTCACATTCACATATTTACGCAACCAATGCAACCATCGTTGTATCGTAACCATCGTCACCACATAACCATCGTCACCTCGTAATTTTCTATGTATATTTAAAATAATGCCCTATTTTTGCCCAACATATTTAAAATCAAAAACAATGAGAAAAAGAATTGTCGCAGGAAACTGGAAAATGAATAATAATTTCGAAGAAGCTGATGAATTATTATTTCAATTAGCTGAAGGAATTAAAGATTTAGAACTAGAAAATGAGGAAGTTATCATTTGTCCTCCAGCATTATACCTTGAAATGTCAACAGATGTTGGATTAGAAAATGGTTTTTCAGTGGGTGCACAAAACTGTTCTACTCAAGATAAAGGAGCCTATACTGGTGAAATTTCAGCTTCTATGCTAAAATCATTAGATGTTAGCTGTTGTCTTGTAGGCCATTCAGAAAGAAGAAAGTATTTCAATGAAACACACCAAGATTTAGCTCTTAAAGTAGATCAACTTTTAGAGAATGAAATATTTCCAATCTTCTGTTTTGGTGAATTATTAGAAGAAAGAGAAACCGAAAAGCATTTTGATATTGTAAAAGCTCAAATCGCTGATAGCTTATTCCATTTGAATGCTGAAGAAATGGAGAATGTAATTCTTGCCTATGAGCCAGTTTGGGCCATTGGTACAGGGGTAACCGCCACTACTGAACAAGCTCAAGAAATGCATGCTTTTATCAGGAGTATTCTAACTGAGAAATGGGGTGCTGAGTTAGCTGAAGAAACAACTATCCTTTATGGTGGTTCTTGTAATGCTAAAAATGCCAAAGAACTATTCTCACAAAAAGATGTGGATGGTGGCTTAATAGGCGGTGCTTCTTTGAAAGCAGAAGATTTTATCACTATTGTTAAGAGCTTTAATTAATGGCATATATCGAAGTGAATTTTAGCATTGAGCCTATGGTTCCTGCTGCCGAGATTTTGGTGGCAGAATTGAGTGAAATAGGTTTTGAAAGTTTCGTGGAGGAGGAGGCTAATCTAAAGGCTTATATCCAAGAAAATCAGTTTGACGAGAAATTAGTAGACGAGTTATTTAGTATGAATAATCCCGAATTTAAGGTTTCTTATCAAGTTCAAAAAATTGAAGACCAAAATTGGAATGCAAAATGGGAAAGTGAGTATGAACCTGTACTCATCGATAACAGATGTTATATCCGAGCGCCATTTCACCCTTCTATGCCCAATGTGGAATTTGAAATAGAGATATTGCCTCAGATGTCATTTGGAACTGCCCACCACGAAACCACTCATCAAATGATTCAATTATTGATGGATGAAGATGTGGAAGGTAAATCCGTTTTGGATATGGGATGTGGTACTGCAGTATTGGCCATTTTAGCAGCCATGAAAAATGCAGAAACCGTTCATGCCATTGATAATGACGAGTGGGCTTATCGCAATGCCTACGATAATGTAAGGAAGAATAACTTTCCGAATATTATTGTGGAACAAGGCGATGCCACTATTTTAAAAAATCAAAACTACCAATTGATAATTGCAAATATTAATAAAAACATCCTCCTCAACGATATGCATGCCTATGCTGCTGTTCTTGAAAAAGGAGGAAAGATTTTCTTTAGTGGATTCTATGAGAATGATTTGGAAGACATCACAAAAAAGGCCAATAGTTTGGGCTTAGAATATGTCAGACATATTTCGAAAAACAATTGGGTTGCTGCCGTTTTTATTAGGTAATAAAGTAACAATTAGATATTTAAAACCGTCAGATGATATATAATCACTGATGGTTTTTTTGTGGATGGCTGTTTCTTTTATTAACAATATTCATTATTTCATATCTTTTTTTGTGAACAAAATAGCAGCTGTATAATGCCTGATTGTATTATCTTTGTTTAATTCCCAATAATGTACCTATGACTATGGATATTAGATATTTTAGTAGATTTTATATTGCCTTTGTGTTGATATTGATTAGTTCTTTTGGATATGCCCAAAAAAATGCCAAAACAATGCCTTATTCTAGTGAAGAATATTTTTCAGCATTAGATGAGCTTTTTTCTTCTAAGTCTATCCAAGATAAAGACAAAAAAGGCGTAAAAGTTTTGATGAAAGATTTGGAAGAAAAATGGGAAATGGGCTATTTCTCTAATGATATAAAAGAAAAGATTTATATCACATCAAACTTGATGTTAGAGAATAAAATGAGAGCTGTTCCATTTTTTAGAGATTACTATATCACATTAATCGCTCTAATCGATAATCAATTACCTGATACAAAAGTAAAGAAATGGATGTCTAGTGCAGACTTGGTTTTAAAGAAGAAGAAAAATAGGGATTTTACTACCTATTTGGTTAATTCTTTGGCTTTGTTTGAAGATAATTATATCTTCTCCAATAGAATTATAAAATGGAAAGTAGGAGATGATTGGGATTTGAAAGTAGATTCTACGGTACGTTATGTTTTTTCTAATACTGATTTAGTCTGTTATACCAAAAAAGACAGTTCTAATGTTTATGGAACTTCTGGAGTGTATCATGTATTTGAAAATCATTGGGATGGAGAAGGTGGAAGAATTGATTGGCAGAGAGCAGATTTAGATAAGAATGAAATTTATGCCAATTTGAAGCATTACCAAATAGAAATGAAGATGTCTAAATTTGAGGCTGATTCGGTCGAGTTTTTTAATTATCGTTATTTTGACGTCCCTCTTTTAGGTGAACTGGAAGAACAAGTATTGGCTAGTAGTCGAGGAGAAAAAGCACTTTTCCCAGCTTTTACATCCTATACTAAACAATGGAAAATACCAGAGATATTTCAAGATATTGATTTCTCAGGTGGATTTAAAGTTGAAGGTGCACGATTAATTGGTATTGGAGATGCACAAGACCCTGTGATTCTTACATTTAAAAGAAATGGAAAGAAATTTGTTTCTCTGAGTTCCAATAGTTTCTCAATTAGTATCGACAAAATACGATCACAAAACTCTAGTGTGACTATCCATTATCGGCAGGATAGTATTTATCATAGTGGATTAAGAATGAATTATTCTGATAAAACTCGTGAATTATCCCTAATTAGAGATGAACGAGGCGTAAGGGCAGATCCATTCTTTAATACCTTTCATCAATTGGATATGTTTGTGGAAGCAGCTTATTGGAAACTGGATGAGGATATCATGGATTTTGATATGATTAAAGGAATGAATAAACGTCCCGCTTTTTTCACTTCTAATAATAGATATTCTCTGCAGCATTTTGAAGAGTTGATGGGTATGGATGCTCAACACCCTCTAAGCCTATTAAATAAATACATAAAGGAAACTGGTACCAATAAGATTCATATTTTAGATTATGCCAATTTCTTAAGAATGCCCTATGAACAAGTTAAACTTCAACTTTTATCTCTTGCACACGAAGGTTTCGTTATTTATGATGTGGACAATGACATGGTTATCGTAAAAGATAGAACCCCATTTTATTTAAATGCCAGAACTGGGAAAGTAGATTATGATGTTATTTCATTTCGTTCAGCTAATACAAAACTAACTAATGCAGAACTTCAATTAGATAGTTTTGATTTGAAGATTAATGGGGTACAAAGAATTATTCTTTCAGATTCCCAGAACTTGGTTATTGAACCTGGAAATACTGGAATTGCTGAAGATGAATATATAGTTGTGAGTAAAAATAGAAATTTCCGGTTTAATGGAAAAATTACTGCAGGACGATTTAGCTTCAAATCTTGGGGCTGTACCTTCGATTATAATAGTTTTAAGTTGGATATGCCTCAGATCGACTCTCTTTGGTTTTGGGTAGAAGGAAAACCTTTACCCACTGGTGGTCGGGAACGGAAGCAAGTGCAAACAGCGCTGATAGATTTATCTGGAGATTTGCTCATTGATCACCCCTCTAATAAATCTGGATTAAAACCCTATAAGGAATATCCGGTTTTCAACAGTAAAAAAGATTCCTACGCTTATTATGATCAATATTTTATTGAAAAAGGAGTTTATACTCGAGATAGATTTTATTTTAGAATTAGCCCTTTTGTGCTAGAATCACTTGATAATATTAAAACTGAAGATATTAAATTCGATGGATATTTATACTCCGGTGGAATCTTCCCTGATATTGCAGAACCTTTGCAAGTAATGGATGATTATTCTCTAGGATTTGAAAAAGGGACTCCTGAAAGTGGTTTGCCTGCTTATGGAGATAAAGGAACTTTCTTTAATACAGTAAGTCTGAGTAATCGTGGTTTACGTGGGGATGGAAACTTAGATTACCTTACTTCAAAGACAATGGCAAGTGATTATATTTTCTATCTGGATTCCATGAATGTTCATGCGGAGAGTTTTAATCTATCTCCAGTAAAAGAATCTATTGAATTTCCTCGTGCTTCAGGTAAGAATGTTTATCAACACTGGATGCCATATCAAGATGAAATGCAAGTGTATTCTAAAGCTGAATTCATTAGTATGTATGATGAGGAAACTAGTATCGAAGGAATGCTCAGTTTAAAACCAACAGGCCTTAATGGTGGAGGGAAGCTGCATTACAAAGTCGCATTTATGACTTCCAATAAATACGATTTTCAAAATCTAACCTATCATGCAGACACAGTAGACTTTAAAGATGATGGATGGGAACTTTCTAACTTTAGTGCTGATGGCGATTATACAGAAAGGAAAGTCTTATTTACTTCAAATGATGGTAATTCCTTGGTGAAATTTCCAGATAATCAATATATATGCTATATGGATGAGGCCACTTGGTGTATGGATAAAGATGAAACAACTTATTCGAAAAAAGATGCCACTATGCCCGAAGAGTTTGTTGGGAAATCAATTAGGGATTTGGCTGATATTGAAATTACTGGTTCTGAATTCTACTCAGTGCATCCAAAACAAGATTCTCTCACTTTTACCTCAGCAAAAGCTAGTTTTAACTCTAGAACCAAAGTTATTACAGCAGATGGGGTATTGAAAATATTAGTTGCAGATGCTATAATTTATCCAGTCGATTTATCTGTAACTATTCTTAAGGAAGCTAATATGGTACCATTAGAAGGAGCGAAAATTCTTGCAAACAATACGACAAAATACCATGAAATAAACGAAGCGAAAGTAAAGATTAATGGTAAAAACGATTATTTAGCTTCAGGCTCTTATGTGTATTTAGATAAGTATGACATGAAACAGAATGTCTTCTTTAGTCAGATATCCGTAGATACGACCTTTCAAACAGTTGCTGCAGGAACCATTCTAAAAGAACAAGGCTTTACATTAAGTCCAGCATTTGAGTTTTATGGCGATGTGCATCTATTGGCAAGTAGAGAACCTTTGGAGTTTGATGGCGGATTTAAACTAAAAACAGCTTGCATAACTGGTGAACATTGGATTGGCTTTAAATCGATTATTGACCCAGTAAATGTAATGATTCCTATTCCTAAGCAACCCAGAGTACCTGATATTTCAAATACTAGAAAATATATTGGAATTGCAAATAATAGAGATAATAGAGAGGTTTATTCTATATTTCTAGAGAATAAACAAGAATATTATGATTCTATCCTTATGTCGGCCACGGGTTATATTCTTTATGATCAAAGGACATCAGAATATAGAATTTCGACAGAGGAAAAACTGCAGCAATTTAGTCGTCCAGATAATTATTTTAGTTATAACGCCAATACTTGTAAAACTCATGCTGAAGGTGATTTAAGTTTTGATGTTAGAACTTCTGATTTTCATATGAAATCTTGGGGTATGGTAGATGAGAAAGATAAGGATGCTGAATTTACCGTAGCTACAGCTTTCGATTTCCATTTTTCAGAGAAGGCTTTGGCGGAAATTGTAAATGTATTTAAAACTGCAGATGCTGATTTTTATGACATGGGAGCAGATTTCTATTCAAAGGTAGCAGGTGGATTTATGGGTATTAATGCTGCCGATAAATACATATCCGATATTGCAATGGGTAAGCAAAAGAGAATTCCCGAAGCCTTGCAGCATACCATTTTTATTAATGAAATGAATATGAGGTGGTATACAGGAGCACAAAGCTATATTGCTAAAGGAAAAATTGCCATTGGAGGATTCCTTAAAGATAGAGTTAATGCTGAAGTTGAAGGTTATGTGGAATATAGAAAAATGAGAACCCAAGATGAAATCAATATCTATTTTGAAGTGGGTGGGGAATGGTTCCATTTTAATTATCAAGGACAATTGTTAAAAGTGTTTTCATCAGTAGCCAAATTTAATGAAATAATATTGGAAGATGTAAATGGAAAAGGTGATAAAAACAAGCTGAAGGAGGATAGTGAAAATGGGAAGAAATCAAATTACAGATATAATATTGGAGATACCAAGAAAAAAGATGATTTCATTAATCGTATTAAACCCTATATATAATGAATGATTGGATTCAGCTGTTATTAGGACTTATAATCTCCTATTTATTAGGAAGTATTCCTACTTCCGTATGGGTGGGAAAGTGGTTTTATAAAACTGATGTTAGGGAGCATGGAAGTGGAAATGCAGGAGCCACCAATACCATTCGGGTTTTAGGATATTATGCAGGTATTCCTGTTCTCTTATTCGATATGGCCAAAGCATGGTTTCCAGTATGGGCTGTTGTAAATCTATTAGTATGGCACAACCTTACATTTGATTTAGTTTATATTCAAATTGGCTTTGGTTTGGCTGCTGTTTTAGGTCACGTATTTCCAATTTATATTGGATTTAAAGGGGGGAAAGGAGTTGCTACTCTGGCAGGAATGGCATTAGGATTATTTCCCTTAGCTTTTCTATTTAGCCTCTTCACTTTTGTACTTGTGATTGCTATTACTAGATATGTATCCTTGGGATCCATGCTAGCTGCTGTTGTTTTTCCATTGGTCTTAATTTTTATCTCTGATCAACAAAGTTTCCCTTTGATAGCATTGGGTGTTTTTGCATCTATATTCATTATTTTTACACATAGGGTTAATTTGAAGAAACTATTAAATGGCACTGAAAATAAGTTTGGTGCTAAAAAAACTTAAGTGGATGGTGATTTTTGTAGGAATGATTACATTTACCAATTAATAGAAATACATATTTTGATGGGCATATCAAAGATTTTGAAATATATTTTTATCAGCATCTTGTGGCTGAGCTTCCTTGTTGGATTTACTCAAAATGAGTTCGATTCCTCAGAAGAAATGGCTGATAAAGCAGCTGTTCTATTTCAAGATGAGCAGTACCTCGCAGCCTTTCCATTATATTCTCAGTTATTGAGTTTAGATAGAAATAATCCTGAATTAAGCTATCGATTTGGAGTTTGCTTACTTTATTCAGATCGTAGAGATACATATGCACCTATTACTCATTTAAAAAAAGCCATCAATCAAATATCAGATCCCAATTTGTATTATCACCTTGGTTTTGCCTACCATATTAATTATAATTTCCCTGCAGCTATTTCATTTTATGAAGATTACAAAAGCAAAGCTGGAAGAAAAGTCAGTCCGAATTTTGAGGTGGACAGGAAGATCGAAATGTGTAGAAATGGAATGCATATGATGAAAAGTGTTAAAGATCTTTTTGTCTTAGAAAAAAATGAAGTGTCACGAGATGAGTTTTTCAGGTCTTATAACTTACATGGTTATGGAGGAAAGATGATTCGTAAACCTGAAGATTTCCTATCCAAAGAAGACCAAAGGAAAACTTCCAACGATTTTATCTTTTTCAATTCCAAAGCAAATGATGTTTATTATTCTGCATATAGTAAACAAAACAAGGACCAAAAGGATATTTATAAAAGGACTAAACTTCTTGAAGGAGGATGGTCAGAACCAGAAAGGCTACCAGATATCATTAATACCCCTTATGATGACGATTATGTGGTGATGATGCCTGACGGAAAAACTATGTATTTTAGTTCAAAAGGTCATAATACTATTGGTGGGTTCGATATATTTAAATCAGTGTATAATGACCAAAGCAAAACTTGGTCTGTTCCTGAAAATGTAAATTTCCCATTCAATACTCCAGTAGATGATATCCTATTTGTTTCGGATACTTCTGAAGCTACGGCCTGGTTTGCCTCAGTGAGAAGCAGTGTGGATGATCAAATTATGGTTTATAAAGTAGGTATCATTAAACGACCTGATGGATCAGATGATTTAGCTGCTATTTATGCCAAAAATAAGATGCTTACCGAAGAGGATTTAAGGAATATTAAAAATCGAGCAAGTCTCGATGTCAATATTAGTGAAGAAGAGTTTGATGAGATTCCAGTAGTTGATCATATTGCAGCAGCTCAAATTTTACATCAGCAAAACGAGGAAAAGATTGCTGCAGATATAGAAAAGAAAAAACAAGAACAGGTAGTTATTGATAGTGCCAAAGTAGTTATTTCTCGCTTTGAGAAAAATATGGATGCTTTTGATAGTGTAAGGCAATATGCATTGTCGTTGGCATCAAATAAAAAACTCGAATCACATCGACTAAGAGAGGAGGTGAAACAAAATATGAAATTGGCTGCCAGCTCCAATGATAAAGAGGGGTTAACAAAGCTTATCAATACTTCAAATTTCGCCATTGGGAAAGCTGAACAATTGGATTATATAGCAGCTAATTTAGAAACTTTTGCTAAAGAAACTCAGCGTAAAATTGAAAGGCAGGTACAGAATTTTGCTACTTTAAATAGACAATATGGTGATGCTGAAAATGCAGTGATTAATGGTGATTTAGATAGAGCCCAAGCTACTATTTTAGCCATGAAATCTATTCAGTTGAATGCACCAAAAGTGATGGAATTAGAAGCAGAAATGCCTATTAATGAAGGGGAGAATACTAATAGGCAATTTCCTCTAGAAATTCAGGAAGCCATTGTTTATCAAGCTTTTAAATTGGAATCTGAAACCCCTCAGCTAGAAATTGTTGCATTATCTGCTGAATTCGAATCTTATATTCCTACTAAGGAAGTAAAAGAAGATTTAATAACTGAAACGACTGCTTTTTCGAATAATCCATCGAAAAAGTTAGAGGAATATTTAATTGTTTTAGAACAACAACAACCTAGTATTCTGGTTTTAATCGGAGAGAAAGAAGGCCATATAGAGGAAATGATTAAGTCTTTTGAACAACTAGAGGATGCTGAAAAATCGGAGGCATTACAAGCCGTCAACCAGGAGCAAGAAGAATTAAATAACTATCAAAATGCAAAAGCTTGGTCGGACAAGATGATTGCGAAAACAAGAAGTGATCTTCAAAATACTCAGATGTCTAGTGTAGATCCTGATGAGAAATTTGAGGCCTATCAAGCCATGGCTCTGGAGCTGGAAAAGGGATATGATTTTTCTAAAAACACCTTTAACTCGGATGAACTAAACCTCCAGAATAATCAATCCATTACCACGACTGAAACTTCCTCGTCAACTCTTAAAGCTACAACATCTATTTATATATTAAATTCCAATGGAGAAATAGCCAAACAAATTATTGATAGTGACCATTTAATACCTTCCTCTCAATTGAATTTTAGTGCAGGAAACGAAGATTTTTTAAGGGCTCAAAGCCTACAAATGATTGCTGCAGTAAGAAAACAAAATAAGCTAAATTCATTTGGACAAAGAAAATTGCAAAACCGAATTTCTACATTAGAAACCGAATCTCAACAGAGCTTTACAAAAGCTAATCAGTTGTTAGTTTCTACAAAAAATGCACCGGTTTCTACACAGCAAGATTTATTGGCTCAAACCAATAAAGAGTTTAATAATCTTCAAAATAAAGTAACAGAAATCAAAACATTAAATCTCGTAGATCAACAATTAGAATCAGCAAATAACGATGCCGCTCGGATTTCTGTGAAGATGACGCAACAATTTGAATTGTTGGAAACAGAGTTGAAGAATAAAAAATTCAATAATATAGAACAGATATATATAGGAATAGAAAGAGACTATAATAATTATAAGGTGATTACAGATTTTTCTAGTGATTTCAATATGGAAACAGGAGCGCTGATCAAACCAGTTACAACTTCTTCTGTTTTAATTCCGACATATCAAATTACTTCTCAAGGTGATCTAGTTAAGTCTTTCGGTCAAGCTTCAGAGGATTGGAATAATGTTGAAGAGTTTATGGAGGATGCCAATAATAGTGAAGTTCAGCAGAATTTAGTATTGTCACCAAATGTAGATCTGAGTTCTAGCGAGGAGAGATTCACTAGGATTTTTAGCCCTTCCACACAAAAGGAGGCAGAGAATCTATATATCATAAAACCCAGATTTAATTCTTTTGTTCAGAGCTCAACTAATTCCTTAATTCAAAACTCTTTAAACCAAATTAATTCATTGGTAGGAGAAACAGAATTTCTTTTGGCTAAGAGAAATCAAGTAAACCAATATTATTTGAAACAATTAGAGGAGGCCAATAAATTCGAGCAACAGAGTATTACTAAAATTTCTTCTGCTAATTTGTCTACTCCTGAAATAGCTGAAGCCAATAGCTTGAGTTTAGAGAGTAAGAAAGGTTTTTATAAAGCTTCGGTTGCTGCCTCATTCATTAAGCAATACGACCAGCAAATTGTTCAACAAAGTTTATTACTCGATGAAGCAGCAGAAACTGTTCAGACCATGCAAAGTGATTTGGATAATAATTTACCAGATGAAGCTTTACTTAAAAACGTCCAGCTTCAAAGAAAAATGGCCGCATTAAACAAGACAGAAATTGATGACAGTGCTTATAATTTCTTCGTTAATGAATTGTTTGTTCCAATTCCTGAGATTTTCAGCGAAAGTGAGAATCAAGAATTTTTAATCACTAATGGGCAGGTACAAAGAAATGATCAGGTCATTTTGAATCAGTTCTTCTATCAGAATACACCTCAGGTAGGAGTGGATATTTTAGAGTTACCATCATTAAGTATTGGTAAACCAGATATTATTGAAGAAGAAACAAAACACACAACAGAAGTATTAGCTACCTATCCTTCAAATAATCCTACCACGACCCATCCATCTTTGAATATCCCAAATACTACTAATAGCAAATCCAATGGTAACGAAACCTCTAGTGTTAATGGTTCTGGCTCTGTTTCAACAGGCTTAGTGATATCTAACCCTGTAGAGAATACTTCAGAAGGTATTGTAAAAGATATCAATTTAAAAGCTATCAATGCTAAAGAATTTAAAACTGACGATGATATTAGAGATGCTTTAGGTAGCTTAAATTTGTATGCTCAAGCCCATATGACAGAGGTTGATTTGATGCAAAAACGATTGGCTATTTCAGCTGAGAATAAACTAAATACTAGTAATAAATTTAGTTTGCAATTAGAGACACTAAATGATCCTATATCAAGAAGGCCAGTGAATGATTCAGCTAAATCGTACCTATATCAAGCTTTAGCATTAAAAGCAGTTTCCGATGAGTATCAAACTTATTTAGATGGAGAGCGAAATATTCAAGATCAAATCACTCAATATTCTTTTGACATTGAAAAAGATTTAGAGAAGAATAATTTGAATGCAGCAACTGTTAAGTTTGAGAAAATGCAAACAGAAATATCTTCATTTGGAGAAGAGCCAGAAATCAAACTTTTAGATATTCAATTGCAATTGATCGGGCAGATAAATTCTTCAAAAATAAAGATGGATTCTGCTTTCGCTTTGTCTATGGATTTAGCCAATCAATCGGTAAAATTATTGAGTGAAGCATCCGAAGAGAGACAAGAAGCTGAAGGAAAAAGAAATGCTTTCAAGAGGAGGGAAGCCCTAAAAGCTGCGGAATCAAAAGAAATTGAAGCTACCAAAATACAAAATGAGTCTGAAAAAGCATTGGCATTCGGAAATAGTATGCATGAAGAACATCAGATATTTTTGTCACTAGCAAGTATAGAAGCCGAAGTGAACGCCTTATCTAAAGCCCCAGTGCAGCAAAGTCAGATGGTGGTGAATCAGGAATTGGTTTTCGAAGGTATTGATAATAGAAAGAGCGAAGTTTTGGGAAGACCAATGAATACAGCCATTTCTCAAGTAACTGAGCCTAATACTAACAAAAATCCGTTAGGTACTAATGATGATCTTCATGTTTATGAACGTGAAAATTTTAAAGCAGAAATGTTAACTGAAGAATTAGAACTAATCAAGAGAGAAATTGCTCTTTTGGTTCAATCTCAAAACACAAACTTAACACCTAAAGAGGCTTATTTGGTCGAAAAGAAAGTGGATATTCTTCGTCAAAAAGCTGATAGTTTGGAATATGAAGCCAATAGAGTATTCGATTTGGCAGATCGCATCCTTGAAACACTTTCTGAAGAAGAACAGAAGGAAGCTAAGAAATCGAATCGTGATTTTAACAGTTATTTGAGTGATCTAAAAGATAAGATTGAAGTTTTATTATCAGAGGCCAGTTCTTTAAAGCAAAGAGCACAACGTTCCAATAATATTCAAACCCGAGAAGATTTGTTTCAGCAAGCCAAGGATAAAGAAGAAGTGGCTATGTATTTGATTTTGGAGGAATTTGAGGTGATAGCTCAAAAAAATAAAACCAGGTATCGAAAAAATCAATTGTTATTGGAGCAGCTTATGATGGATTTAGCCAGCACCAAGGAACGTGAATTAATGAGAAATATATTTGCTCAAATAGATGATTATTTTGCCCAGGCTCAACTTAAAAGAGCGAAAGCCAATCAACCAGGAATATCATTTAGTTTAAAAAAGGTTTTATTACAAGATGCCTATTCCTTAGAAATGAAAGCACTTGACTTGCAACAGCAAACTAAAACGATGTTAGAAAAACATGATATGAAAAGTATGATGGCTTATCAAGTGGTCACTGAAGAGGAACAAGAGTTGGCTAAAAACAACTTGGTAGTTAATCCATTACGAAATGAAGGAGAAGCTGCCATATCGAAGAATAATATAGTTCCTAGTGATATTCCACCATCTCAAATCACTATTAAATCTCAAGGTACTAATCTCATTAAAGAAGATGCTGAGGAGTCCATCGCAAATAATAGCGGTGTTAATTCCCAAGTTCAGAAGCCTCCTATAAATTCTCAAGAAAGTATTTCTGCAGGACAAGAAGTGGAGTATATCTCCTCAGTAGATGATGGGATTGTTTATAGGGTTCAGTTTACAGCATTAAAAGAGTTGAAAAACGAGTCTTTCTTCAATAGAGTAAGTGATATCAGTGCTGAAAAAGTAACAGGAACAGATTTTATTAGATATTTCTCAGGTAATTTCAATGAGATGGACGCAGCAATTATCAGAAGAAATGCATTACGTTCTTCAGGTTACCAAGATGCTTTTATTCGTTCTTGGAAAAATGGAGAAGCAGTAACATTATTGAGTTTACGAGAGGATGAGGGAAGTACTGATTCACCAATAAATTCTGTTGCAGCAGTAAGAAGAACCAGCGTTGGGAATATTGATTTTTCAGCTACTAACATATCGTCTCTACCAGGTGTTTATTATACTGTTCAAGTGGGAGTTTATAGTCGTCCGCGTACTAGTGCCATGATTTTTGGAATCAAACCATTATATCATAAGCGAATGCAAAATGGTTATTGGATTTACTATTCTGGTATCTTTAATAGTATTGCGGATGCCACTGTCAAAAAGGACGAAATAGTAGAGCAAGGAGTGAAAGACGCATTTGTGGTAGCATTTAGTAATGGGAATTCTGTTGGTTTAGCTGAAGCTCGTCAGCAAATCAATAGAGGAGTAGATTCTCCGAATGATGAAGATATTGTCATTCTCGAGGATGCTAGTTTGCAGATTGATAACCAGTGGGATATGAGTCAACAAGCAAGAATAATTTCTAATTCTAATCTGGAATATAAAGTTCAAGTTGGAGTTTATTCTAATCCTATTGATTTGAATTGGATAGCCTCTCAATTAGATGACGATTATAGTGTAGACTCCTATCAAAATAGTAATGGAAAATACGTTTATTCTATTGGGAATTTTAATGATAACGCTGATGCAAGAATGCTACTAAAAGAAATCCAAGAGATTATTCCTGATGCTTTTTTAGTAGGTTTTCAAGATGGAAATAAGAAGTATATTCGTTAAAGGAGGTTAATAAGTTGAAACTAAATTTTGAATTAATTAAACATAAAATTTTAAACATCATTTTTGGGCTCATTTATGGCTTTTAAATCAATTCCTTTAGCTTTAAGCGCAGCATTATAGATACTGGCATTCAGTTCAAAACCAATCAATACAATAATGGAGTTGAAATATACCCATAAAAGAACCAATAATAAAGTTCCAATGGAACCATAAAGTGCATTATAGGTGGCTAAATTATTGGCGTAGAAATTAAAACCAATATTTGAAATCATCATTAAAATAGTAACCAAACTAGAACCAGCAGAGAAAAATTTGAATGGTGTTTTTTTGGCAGGGCCCCAATAATAAATAAAGGAAACGCCAAAATAGGTGAGGGCCAATAATGCGATCCATCTAAACCATTGGATTAGTTGTGCTACATAATTATCATGCAGTAAATCTTTATAATCGAGATAATTGAAAAAGGCCGTACCAACTACTATCGTGGTAATGACTACTATCAAAAGAACAGCTAATACCAAAACCAATACAATGGCTACCCATCTTTGCATGAAAATACCTCTAAATTCCATAGTATGGTATGAGGCATTAAATGCATCAATCATACTATTAATACCATTGGTGGCAAAGAATAGGGCCAACACAAACCCCAATGATAACAGGCCTCCTCTTGGTCTTTTTACAATGTCAACTACCGTGGAATCTATAGCTTCCCATGCTTTTGTAGGCATGATGTCATGTATTAATCCCAATAATACATCTTGAAAATTCTCTATGGGTATAAAAGGAATCAATGTGAAAATGAATATGATAGCAGGAAATAGAGCAGAAAACATGCTAAAGGATATAGCAGAAGCACGAGTTGTGATAGCGCCATTCACCACTCCTTTAAAAAAGAAATCTAAAACATTATATATGGGGACCCCATCGAAACCGGGAATTACAATCGTCTTTAATTTTCTGATAATGTATATTTTCTTCATTCTATTAAGCTATAGCTAGTAGGCTTAAATCTAAGCTTTTTATTTGATGTGTTAAAGCGCCTATTGAAATAAAATCTACTCCAGTTTCGGCATAGGCTCTAATGGTATTTTTATCAATCCCACCACTAGCCTCGCTTTCAAATTTGCCATCAAGCATCACCAATGCTTTTTCTATGCCTTTTGGTGTGAAATTATCCAGGAGTACTCTATCTACTCCTCCATGATCGATTACAGTTTGCAATTCTTTTAAATTCCTGATTTCAATCACTATTTTCAAATCTTTATTCTTTTCTTTAAGATATTTATGACAAGCATCCACAGCTTTACAAATTCCACCAGCAAAGTCCACATGATTGTCCTTAATCATAATCATATCGTAAAGTCCCATTCTATGGTTAGTTCCTCCGCCTAAAGCTACCGCTTCTTTTTCAAGAAGACGCATTAAAGGAGTCGTTTTTCTGGTATCTAAAAGCTTGGTTGTGGTTCCGTCAATAATGCTCATGTATTGGCGGGTTTGAGTTGCAATACCGCTCATTCTTTGCATAAAGTTTAGCGCCAATCTTTCTGCTGATAAAATGGAAATGGATTTCCCTGAAACTTCAAAAATAACATCCCCAATTTCTATTCTTTCTCCATCTTTTATAAAAATAGTCAATTCTGTTTCTGGATCTACTGCTTTATATACGAGTTCTGCAATTCTAACTCCTGCAATTGTCCCATTTTCTTTGGCAACCAATCTAGCTTTTCCTTTGTGGTCAGATGGAATGGTTGATAAGGATGTATGATCGCCATCGCCTAGATCTTCCTCTAGAGCGAACTTTATTGTTTCTTCAATAGTCATTAATCTTCAATTTGTAGTTGGATGATTTTCGATTCTTTGTTCAATAAAACATATACGCTCCACTTTTTTTGCTCACTTTGCATATCGCAAACCGCATAATGGGTTCTTTCATTACTGGCTCCCTTATGTTTTATTTTAAATGCTTTGATTTTGTTTTTTAAAAAGAAGTCTTTTAATAAAACCAGGGCTTGTTGTTTACCAAAAGTTCCATCATTGGTTCCTATACTTAGATCCAAAGTATTAGACATTTGTGTTCCTAGGCTTTTGCTGTCGTTACTCATAAAAGCTTTAGCAATGAGTTCAAAAGAATCTTGATTGTTCTGACTATATAAGCCGGAGCTAAAAAGAATCAGAATAATTGGAAATAGGATTTTTTTCATGGTTCTATAATTTACCCTGCTATCAACAGAATTATAAATACAAAATTAATCATTTTTGGGGATTATGAGTTTTTAAGCCTTAGATAATTGTGTTTTGTTAACATTCTATAAAGCCATTTCATTTTTCAATGTTTTACTTATGTTTGCATAATGAGTAAATAAATATTGTTTTCAAGTGTTAAGTATAAAAAATAGCGAGTTATCATGAGGAATGAAGTCTTCAAAATCCTGTTTTTTATACGAATATTTGAACTTGTGGAATAAATTTAATGATATGAGAATCAGCCTGATGTTGGTAGGTAAAACAACGGATAGTATAGTAGAGAAGGGAATTGAAAAGTATCTGAAAAGAATGAAAAGGTACATTCAATTCAAGTTAGATATTATTCCTGCTTTAAAGAATACCAAGAATATGAATGAGGCTGAAATTAAATTGAAAGAAGGCGAATTGATTTTAAATAAACTAAACCCTTCGGACTTTTTAGTCTTATTAGATGAGAATGGGAAAGAAATGACCTCTGTCCAATTTGCTTCTTTCGTTGAGAAATCGATGTTGCAAAGTATCAAAAACCTTGTTTTTGTTGTTGGTGGAGCTTATGGCTTTAGTGATGCTGTTTATAAAAAAGCAAACCAAAAAATTGCTTTATCACAAATGACATTTTCTCATCAAATTATTAGAATGATTTTCCTTGAACAGATTTATCGTGCTTTTACTATTATTAACAAAGAACCTTATCATCATGAATAAACGATTTTCAACTATACTTTTTGTATTTCTTATTTATGGATTTTCAACCAACACTGTAGCTCAGGATATGGAGTTTTATTGGGCTAAACAATATGGAAACGATAATTATCCAAATGACATAGAAAGTATTGCCTCAGATAATTTGAATAAGATTATAGCTTTTTCTCATTTCGATAATGAATTCACCATTGAAGGAAATAATTATGTGGCTGAGGATGGTAGCGATTTAATTCTTTTTGTTGTCGATGAACATGGTAATTATGAATGGTCTATGACAGACGGTGGAGCAGACGACCAAGTTGCACAAGAAGTTCATTGCGATATTGAAGGCAATATTTATATCATGGGGAAATTTAAAACTCAAATTAGTTTGGGAGGGGAAGTTGAAACAAGTAATGGGAGTTTTGATATGTATATCGCAAAATATCAATCTAATGGTGACTTTGTATGGTTAAAAACATTCGGAGGTCCAAATTCTGAATCTATTGAAACTATGAAGATAAAAAATGATGTGATTCTTTTAGGTGGTAGATTCTATGATTATACTATTCTTGATAATGACACTCTTTTTAGTCAAGATGGAACCGATATTTTTATTGCTAAGATGAATCTCGATGGTGAATTCATTAATGTGATGACAGCTGGAGGAGCCAGTGTAGATAAAGTATCAGGTGTTGACATGGATATTTATGGAAATGTTTATGCTGTTGGCGACTTTTATCAAAACATAACGTTTGGAGATGAAACATTTGAAGCAGGTGAAGCTCTTGGCTTATATATGATCAAATTGAACTCAAATTTAGACTTAAGTTGGGCTTATCAGTTTCAAGGTAACGATATGCGCCCGAATACTAAATTGGCTGTAGCCTCAGATGGAAGCATTACTGTTGGCGGAGTATTTAGTTCCAATGTTAGTATTGGAGACGAGGATTATGTTACTGCCGATTTTGATGAAGATATTTTTGTTGCCAATTTCTCTAATAATGGTGATGTAAATTGGTCTCGTCATTATTATTCTCATTCCATGGAAGGCATCGAAAGTCTAAAGGTAGATAGAGTGGGGAATACCTATCTAACTGGTCATTTTCTTGGCGATATTAATTTTGGAGAACTAACATTAACTTATAATCTCTGTTGTGGATATTTAGAGGTGTATTTTGTGAAGATTAATGAAAATGGAGAAGTCATTGATGCAAGTCAATTAACGGGCGAGACCGCAAGAATTAAAACAATGGCGGTTCCAGAAACTAATCAGGTTATTTTGGCCGGTCGATTTTACGATGATTTTGCAATGGAAGACATTACAATGAATAGTCCTGTTAGTTTCAATGTATATTTGGCCTATTTTAAAGATGACACTTGGTTAAGTATGGATAATGCTGTTAGTGAAGGAAAAATAATGATTTCACCATCACTATTTCAAGAGTATTTTAATGTTTCAGGCTTAGAAAATGCTGAAGAAATTTTAATACATAATGAATATGGTCAGTTGGTGGAGTCTATAAAGGTAAATTCTCCTCAAAATCAGCTTGGGAAAAATTGGGTTTCTGGGATTTATTTTATGACAATTACTTATGAATCAGGCTCATCAAATCTTCAAAAAGTGATTAAAATCTAATTTGTTGAATAGGAGATTCATTTCTTCAATTATTCATTAAATTTGCAGCCAAATAAACACGATTAGTAAAAGGCTTTCTTCATTAATGATTAACATGATTGAAACTAAATAAATTGATATCCGCATAATGATTTTAGCAAGGAACATGTTATTAGTATTTGTTATGATTTTGATATTTATTCAAAACCCAGTAACAGCTCAAATCAATAATGATTCTGCTTATGCTATTGTTGATTCTTTATTAAACTCACAAGACACTATAAATAAAGGTTTCGATACATTAAAAATTTCTAATGATTCTATTAATGCCAATGATTCATTAATTTCGGTCGCTGATAGTAGTCAAAATGAGATTATCGATTTTTTCTTTAGAATGGATAGTATGGATGTCTATTCTTATTCCTTGTTTTTGGACAGTGTAAACTATAGGCATTTGATTTATATGGATACCTCTAACCATAGAGGAGGAGACTATGACCCCGTTAATTTACTGCCTGTATCATATAATGACCTGGGAAATATTGGGTCAGCTCAGGAAAATCATGTATTTCAGCTCAATGAATCTGAAGGTTTTAGTATAGGAATAAAGAGCTATAATGCCTATCTTTGGAATACCAAGGATATTAAACTATACAATACGCGAACTCCTTATACTGAGATTTTTTATCTGATGGGAGCAAAGAAGGAAAACAGTTTGAAGTTTTCTCATGCCCAAAGTTTTATGGAACAACAATTGACAATTAATTTCGATTTCCAATTGTTTAATAGGATAGGAGCATATAATAGACAAAAGACCGACGTGAAAGGTTTTATGGGAGGAATGGGTTATAGAACCAAGAACTCAAGGTATAAAGCGGATTTTCAATATTATCATAATAAATTGGTATTGCAAGAAAATGGAGGGGTTACAAGTTTAGCTGATTTTGAAGAGAGTCAAGAAAGTAATCGAAAAATCATCGCTACAAACCTTGCTTCAGCTGAAAATCTGATACGAATATCTGGTGCAGTATTTCAACAGTTTTTCTACCTTTCTAGGCCCGAACCTGATTTCTCAAATATTCCAGATACCAGTAAAATTGATTTCGAAGCCTATTCAGTAACTCATTTTAGGAAACCTTATTTCGATCCGGTCTCCCATCTTGGTAAAATCAGTCATTATTTTAATTACGAAAGACAAAATTATCGTTATACTGATGAAGATCAGGAATCTATTATATATGATGGTTTACCCTTTTATCCTAATCCAGATAGTTCCTCATTCTTTGATACTATTGGGATGCAGAAGTATATAAATGAATTCATTTACTCTAATTCTGATTACAGCGATGACCCAAATCATCCTAAGCTTATAAATTTCTTCGCAGGTGGAAGACATGAACTAGTGAATTACTATCAGCACTGCCAAAAGCAAGAATTTAATCATTTGGCTGTCATAGGAGGAGTGTTTCTGAATTTCACCAAATTCATGAGTGTTTCTTCTGATGCCTCCTATTATATAGGAGACTATTTAAATAATGATTTTCAGTTTAATGGTAAACTCTTTTTAAAGTATAGAACAAACTTGCTTACGGGAGGAATTAAAATTGTTCATCGCTCTCCAGATTGGATAATGCAGGAATTCTCATCTTCTAGGTTCACCTGGAATAATGATTTTGATAAAACGGATATTCAAAAACTATTTGTGAAGTATGAGCGGAAGAGATTAAAAGTGGAAGCACAAGTGATGAATATGACAAATTTGGTCTATTTGGATTCTACTATTCTGCCAAAGCAAAGTTCTAAAAACATCCAGCATATTGTCATCTCAGCTGAAAAAGATATCCGCATTGGTCATTGGGGTGCCGATCTACGCTTAACCTACCAGAATATGTCACATCCCGATATTATTAGAGTCCCCGACTTTTCTGGAAAGGCGAAGCTATTTTATCATAATATCTTATTTGAGGGAGCACTTGAATTAGAAATGGGTTTCGAAGCTTATTTTTTCACTAAGTATTATGCTAATAGGTATATGCCAGCCTTACGCTCTTTTCATATTCAAAACGAACAAGAGATAGGAGATTATCCTTTTATCGATGTTTATTTAAATGCTAAGATTGGTAAAGCACGTCTTTTTGTTCGTTATGACCATTTTAATTCCAGTTTCATGGGGAGTGATTATTATGCCAGTCCATACTATCCAGCTGCCGATGCTTCTTTTAAATTCGGTGTAAGTTGGATTCTTTTCAACTAAAAGCGTCTATACTACTTGCTGTTAAACAATTGTTAAGGTGCAACCTGAAAGCATTTTTTGTTGTTTTTTGTAAAGAGTACATTATGTAATTCCTTATATAGAGATCCTAGATTAGAAATCTAATATCAAATATAAGTTCCATTCATTATATACTCCCCTAATCTAAATTCAAAAAATCTAATAACAAAAACTAAACTTATGAAAAACAAATACTCATTTTTTATCGCATTATTGGCACCAACTGCAATGGCATTGTTCTTTGCAGGAACACTATTCCATGGAGGTTCACCAGGAGGTAAATCTGGAAGTCCTGGAGATAACGGAGCAACTTGTACACAATGTCATGCTGGGACTGCAACTCAGCAAGATGGGATGATAAGTACTAATATCCCAGAGTTGGGATATGTAACTGGAGAAACGTATGAAGTCATGTTAAGTGCCACTGATGCCGATGCCGGTCGCTTTGGATTTGAACTAACTGCTGAAGATGCTGATGGTAACAAAGTAGGCCAGTTTATAATTTCAGCTGATGGCCAAACACAATTGGCAAATGGTAATAAGGCTATTACGCATACCGCTTCAGGTATTACACCAGTTGGAGATTCTAAAGAATGGGCCTTTACTTGGACTGCACCAAGCACAGATGTAGGCATCGTCACATTCTATTCGGCAGTAAATGCAGCTAATAATAATGGTGGTACATCAGGGGATCAGGTTTTAACTTCTAATGTGAGTTATGATGAATCAACTATTGGAATAGGAGAGGAGCCTTTAGAGGCTTTCTTTAATATGTCACCAAATCCAAGTTTTGGTTCTATTAAGATATCCCATGAGTATAATGATGCCAAATTATCTATTATAGATATATCGGGAAAAATTGTTTTTCAAGAAGAGTATTACCAAAGTGATGCTCAAATAGACTTGTCAAACTTAAATAAAGGAGTTTTCTTGGTTCAATTACAAAGTAAAAATCAAGTTAAAACTAAGAAATTAATGATAAAGTAGTATTTGTTCCTTCCAAAAGAGGATGTTTTCGCTGGAAGCATCCTCTTTTCGTTTATAATAAGGTAGTAATTGTATAGTTTATTACCAATATTTCCCAACGATTAGATGAGTAATATTAAATATGTAAAAAAAGATAAAAACATATTCCTCAGAAATAGAAAGACTTACGTATTTTTTAAAAAATAATATTGATTTACATTAGGAAAAGCGAAATAAAGCAGTACTTTTGCACTCGCAATTACAGCAACGTTCCTTACATATTGGTGTTTACATACTTGTTTTACAGGTAGTTGAAATTAGTTTTCGGATTAAATAAATTATTTTAAAACAAATGTTGCACGAATCAAATAACATTGTATATTTGCACCCGCTTAGCGAAACAAACTTAAGATTAAGTTTACTAGCGGCGAAAAGCTCTCTAAAAATTTTAAAAAATATTTCAAATAAAGTTTGAAGTTTTAAAAAATAGAGTATCTTTGCACTCCCAATTAACAAGGGGTTTAAACAAAAGAAAGTTCT